>CAZILR010000084.1:0-12154 GCA_964539995.1 uncultured Planctomyces sp. | reverse complement strand
CGATGACTCGCGCTGCTGACGATCCGCGCACGCTCGAAGTCACCGCCAACACGCACTTCCAACAAGGCCGCTGGTCTGAGGCGGAAGCGGCGTATCTCGAACTGCTCGCAGTTGCCGAAGCTCAAACCAAGCCGACTGCCGAGTCCGAACGTCAGCGGCTGCGTTGCTGGAATCAACTGGAGCAACTCGCGAGACGAACCGGACGACCAGACGATGCGTTGCGATTCGCGCTGAAGACTCGCGAGGCAATCGCACGCACCGCAGACGATGATTCGCGAAGCCGCAACTCACTGCAAATCGCCGAATACCAACTCGCGCTCAGCGAGGATTCGGAAGCGAGAGCAACACTCGACGATCTGCTCGCCGGCAAATTCGGTTCGCTCAAGACGCTTCCCAAACTGCGAGCACAATACCTGCTCGGTGTCGTCGAGCACCGAGGCGGCAACTTCCCCGCCGCGAGAAAGAATTGGCAGCTCGCCGAGCAGTCGATCACCCCGTTGCTCGATCGGAATCGCAAGACTCCATTCCTGTCGCCGTCCGATTGGCTCGAACTGCAACAACGGCTCATCGCGATTTGTGAAGCTCAACATCGCAACGACGAAGCAAAGCGATCGCTCCAAGAGTTCGTCGATAAGTTCTCTTCGCCGAATAGTCAGACCGAGAAGGCGTCTGACGAGGCACGCAGCGACTCGCCGCTGTTTCAAGCGTTGCTCAGCCTCGCCCGTCACGCACGATTGCGGCAGGACTCGGCGGCGGTCGCCCAGCATCTTCGCACCGCGTTGCAGCACACTCACCGAGTTTCGGCTCAAGACCAATCTGCTGCCATCCGAATGCTGGCAACCGTGCTCGGAGACGGTGATTTGCCGGCCGCCGAAGAATTACTGCGTCGAGCCATCGCCACTCACGAAGCGGCGAACCAGCCGCGCGAACAATTTCGCGCGCTGCTGCAACTCGCGAGCATCCGCCGGTCGCTCGGTGATCTCGCCGATGCCGAGCGACTGCTGCGAACCGCGATCGAGTTGGCCGATCAGCGAATTCCGCTCACCGACCCGGATCGTCCGCTCGCGAAGCGACAACTCGCGGCGCTGTTGCCATCGGCCGGTCGATTCCGCGAAGCGATCTCGCTCAATCAGCAACTTCTCGACGAAGCACAGCAACGCGGGCCGCGCGGCGATCGCTTGCGAGCCGACATCCTACTCAACCTGGCGATCATCGACCGCAATCAAGGTCTGACCGAATCCGCCGCTGACAAGGCACAGCAAGCCGCACGCCTGATCGACGCGACACTCGGTCCTGACGCTTGGCCGTTGGCAGCGGTTCACAACGTCCTGTCGGCGATCCATCGCGATCTCAGCCAAACCGACGAGGCGAACACGCACGCTCAGGCAGTACTGCGACTTTGCCAAAATCACGGCAAGAACCACGACTCCGAAGCGGCAACAGCGCATCAACAACTCGGTTTGCTTGCCGCGCATCGCAGCGATTTCTCGACGGCGACGGCACATTGGAAATCGGCCGCCGAGATTTTTCGCTCGCGCGGACAAGCCTCGCGAGAGGCACACATCCTCAGCCTGCTCGGAGGAACGGCTTTGAGAACGAACGATCGTGAACTCGCCGCTGCGGCACTCGATCACGCCGAAAAGTTGCTCAGCCAACGCTCCGCATCGCCGCTCGATCGGTATGTCGTTCTCGCCAATCAAGCCGTGCGACATGCTCACGAGGGCGACCTCGAAGAAGCAATTCGACTCTTGCAGCAAGCAGTCGAGATCGCCGAGTCCGCTCGCACCGAAACCGCCGGCGACGCCGAAGCGGGACGAGCAAGATTCTTCGCGCAATTTGCTCCGGCTTTTGAGCGATTGATCGAATGGAATTTACAATCCGGACACACTGCCGAAGCATTTCTCGCCGCCGAGCAATCGCGCAGCCGCACGTTCCTCGACCAACTGCAACTCGCCGGCATCGACCTGAAGGCGACGCTCCCGCAAGAAGTTCAGCGACGCTTGCTGCCGCAAGAGCGGACGCTCGCCCAACGACAGCAACAACTGCGACAGGAATTGGCCAACGGGAAGACTTCACAGAGCGATCGTTCCGTCGAGCCAGAAAAATCGGTCGCCGCTCAGCAACATGACCTCGACCAAAACGAACGAGACTACGCGAAAGTCTGGCAAGCGATCCGCGATGCGAGTCCGCTCTACAACCAACTCCTTGCCGGTCGCGAATCGTTGTGCGATCTCTCACGAGTGCAACGCGAATTGTTGCCATCCGACACGTTGCTGCTGTTTTATCAGCTTGGTGGCCAGAGCAGTTCCGTGTGGATCATCGGCGGTGATCCTGACGTGGTTGAAGTCGTTCCGCTGCACATCAGCCAAACATTGCCGGCTCTGCAATTCCGTGAATCCGCGAACAAGCCGACGCGCGGTATCGCCGGGCATCTCGCGGTCGATAAGGGGTTGTTGCGTCGCGGACTCGACCCGATCCCGCCCGGCCCGGTGACACGCGATGTCGCGTCACGACTCGTCACTTGGTATCTCGCCGCCACAGTGCCGTTCACACCGAGCGGCTCACGCGGCCTGTCCGGCACCGTCGCCACCGTCAAGGGCGAAGCGATTCAACCGAGTTCACTGACGCTCGTCGCCGACACGCTGTTGCCTCCGCACGTTCGCGAAGCGGTTCAGCGCCGACAGCCCAAACGGCTCGTCATCGTGCCCGACGCCGCGCTCCATCAACTTCCCTTCGAGGCGTTGCTGCTGTCTGCCGGACCACGCACGAAGTACGTTCTCGACGAGTGGCCGCCGATCAGTTATTCGCCCTCGGCAACGGTGCTCTCGCAGTTGGCTCGCCGTGCTGCCGCGGCGACGTCCACCGAGCGAAGATTGCTGCTCGTCGGTCATTCGCCATCGGACACGTCCGGTCTCGCGCCGCTGCCCGGCGTCGCCACCGAGTGCCGCCGGATCGCGTCCGTTTGGACAAAGCCCGTCACGAAATTGCTCGATCGAGAGGCCAGCGAATCGCTCGTTACTCGGCAGCTTCCTCTTCATTCTGTCGTGCATCTGGCGACACACGGTTTCATCAACGAGCAAGCCGATAATCTGTTCGGCGGGCTGTTGCTCGCGCCGGAGCAGGACGGCGATGACTCACTGAGCTACCTCGACATCTTGCGAACCGACCTGACCAACTGCGAGCTGGCCGTCCTGAGCGCGTGCCAAACGAGCGTCGGCCCCGAGCGTCCAATGGAGGCCAGCACGTCGCTGGCTCAAGCCTTTCTGGCGGCCGGTGCTCATCAAGTCGTCGCGAGCCTCTGGCATGTCTCGGACGAAAGTACTTCCGAATTGATGGCGGATTTCTACAAGCGACTCGCCGAGGATGCCGCTGAGGGCCGGCCACTGCGTGTCGCCGAATCTCTGCACGCGGCCAAACGCCACCTGCGACAATCCGCCGATTGGAACTCGCCCGCGCATTGGGCCAGCTTCGTGTTCGTCGGCCCAGCGAAGTGATCTCGCGCAGGAAGTCGGCACTGAGACCGACTCTCGCATCGGGATCACATCTCAGTTGCCGAAAATCCTCGGTGGTGGCTGGCTGAGCCGGTAGACCGCTCGCTGGGCACCACTACAATCCGCCGCTTGTTCACTCTCAGAAAACAAAACCGTCCGCCGCAAGCCGGCACCATTCAGGAGCATTCATTATGCAAGGATCTCAAAAAATCATCGACGCCCTCAACGCAGGGCTGACCATCGAACTGACCGCGATCAACCAGTACTTCGTGCAGGCCAAGATGTGCAAGAACTGGGGCCTGAACAAACTCGCCGCCAAACACTACTCCGAATCCATTGGCGAGATGAAGCACGCCGAAATGCTCATCGACCGCATTCTTTTTTTGGAGGGCGTCCCAGAGATCGCCCGTTATGACGTCATTCGTGTCGGCACCGATGTCCCAGAGCAGTTCGGCTACGACCTCGCGCTCGAATCCAGCGGGGTCAAGGCATACAACGCGGCCGTCGCTTTGTGCATCGCGGAAAACGACGGCGGCAGCCGCGACATGCTTGAAAAAATTCTGGTCGAGTCCGAAGAGCATGTGGACTGGCTGGAAACGCAGATCGACCTGATCAAGCGGCTCGGCCTGCAAAACTACCTCATGACGCAAGTCGGCGAGGAAGCGGCCGGCGGACACTGAGCGGCGACCAGATTTCGGATCGCTCGATGACAGGCCGTGCATCCAGTGCCGGCTCCTGTCATCCGCATGACGCAACGCAGCGACGGCTCATCAGAGATCACAAGGGCGGATTCCACTTCCGCCTGAGTGACCTTCAGGCAGTGGCAAATCACGTCCTCGGAGCAGCATCGGTCTTCGTGCATAGCCTGACGACTGGCGTCGCCTCCGTGAGATTGAATCTCAGTTCGCGGCAACATGCTACCCGCCAACAGCCTGCCGTCAACCGTCCCCATGAGGGAGATCGCTCAAAAACGGCCGAGGGTTTTACCTGCCAATCATTTACGGACCACCGCCGACGCACAGCAGATGGCTCATTGTTCGCAGAAAGAGCCTCCCGCCAGAAACGGCGGGGGTCGCCCGGCACGGTTCGTCGAGCGAATTTCGGGCGAGTTCCTCCAGGCTGTCGTCGGCCTTGAGCACGACCACTTCGCCGTCGTCGCTGATGCCGTACAGCTTGCCGTCGATGCACACCGGGGATGCCGAGAAATTCCCGCCGATCCGTTTTGTCGCCAGCACGTCGCCCGATTCCAGCTTCACGCTCGACACGATTCCCTTCTCGGTCCACAGAAACAGCCGACCGTTGAACGCGATCGGAGTCGGCAAGTGCGGGGAGGTCTTCTCGACGCGAAATAGTTCTTTGACCTCGACCTTGTCACCCACAGCATCCGGCTTCACGGCAACGCAGTGCTTGTCGCCGTTGGCGAAGCCGCACGTCCCGAAAATCACATCTCCCGCGATGATCGGTGATGCGATCGCTCGTTCGGGGTCTTTGCCGAAGCAGTCAATCTCCCACCGGACTTGGCCGGTCGCAGGATCGAGTCCCGTGATGCCATGCTTCCACTCGGTGAAGATCAGCTCCGCCGACCAACCGGGGACTTGATACACACACGGTGTCGAGTACCCCGCACGTTTGCTCTGTCGCGGAGTTTTCCAGCGTTGCTCGCCAGTGCAACGATCGACGGCGACCAGATAGCTCGCCCCCTGCTGATCACACGCCAGCACGACGAGGTCTTCCCACACAATCGGCGAGACGCCTCCACCGTGGCCCTCGGAGAACGAGTCCAACGAAAACTTCCACGCAGGCGCGCCGTCGTGCGTGAAGGCCAGCAGTGCGGACGACTCGGTCGATTGCCAGACGTGATACACCCGCTCGGCATCCACCGTTGGCGTGCTAGTCGCGAAGGAATTCACCTTGTGCTTTTTGTACGTCCGAAAGGTCTCGGACTGTCGCCAGAGTTCCTTGCCCGTCTTCGCGTCCAAGCAGAGCAGATGCCGCCGCCCCTTGTCCGCTTCGGCCGCGGACACGAAGACCTTTTCGCCCCACACGACTGGCGACGAAATTCCTTCGCCTGGCAACTTGGCCTTCCAGTGGATTTCCGATTCGGTCCACTTCACCGGCACCGTCTTTGCGTCGCTCACCCCCGACCCGTTGGGGCCGCGAAAGCGAGTCCATTCCTGGGCGGCTCCGGGAGTGCAAACGATCGAGACCGCCGCGAGTGCGGCAACGCGAGTGAGCTGATTCCACATCATACGACGTCTCATCTTTCCGGCTTTGGTACTCATTGGCCGATTATTTTCCATCACAGAGCCGTCTGGATGTCTCTGAGGGGACCATCGTCGCGGCACTTCAGTCGATGTCGAGTTTGGGGAGGTTGTTGACGAGCTTCATCGTTTCAAGGCTGACGGTGATGACTCGTTGCAGGAGTTCGAGGGGGTAGCGGGGGTCGTGCATGGTTTCGGTGGCCCAGAGGTTGGCGTCGTTGACGATGCCGCTGTCTTTGTCGGTGGTCACGGCCTGGCGTTCCATGACCCACTCGATGGCGGGCTTGCCGTTGACGACGTAGTCGTAGGCTTCCAGCGGGATGCCGGTCACGGTGATGAACTCGTTGTAGATCACCGTGGACTTGTCGGAGACGCTCTTGCCGGTGTCTGGGTCTTTGCGTCGCGGGAACTTCATTTTCACGACGCGAAACTGCTCCGGTTGCAGAGCGTTCAGTTTCGTCGCTCCGCCGGTCAGATCGAACGTCACGGGGTAGCCAGCGACCATTTCGTAATTCAGATGCCAGTGAGCCAAATCCCGCCCCGCCTGAGCGAACGCCTGAAAGTCCGCGAACTGCTTCAGCACCGAAAGGGTCGTCATGATTCTTCTGGATGACATTTATCGAGAAGCGAAATGTGCGCGCAACACTTTAAGAATTTCATCGGGAGACTTGGCATTCTCAGCACATCGCATCGCCCAAGGTCTTCCAGGATGAATGACGTCCCACGGCGGGCGCTGCCCGCTATAGCGTCCTTTTCCGGGATCATGATTTCCGAAGCCATCTAGCGCTTGGTTCCATGCCGGCGCGAATTTTGAAATTAACAACGATTCACCCAATGGAATCCAGATATCGTCAACCACGAGAACTTGGCAACGGAAATCAGCGAGGTTGAGATTGGTTGCACATTCGATTGATTCGGCGTGCTCAACAAGTCGCCGATACAGCACTGGTCCGGCGGGATAATCAAACGCAAGACCGCCCTTGCGGGCACCTGCCGGGACCGCTTTGCCAATGTAAATTGGCATCGCGAACTTCTCTTTCCGATTGGCGGCGGCGATTTTCACATACTCTGGATGGTCTCCAATGTAGTAGATCGCGTAAATCCCGGCCCCGTTAAACAGCAAGGAAGGCGGCAGTTGCTGAACGGGACTTGCGAGCAAAGCTTCCGCAACGCTCTCGCCCAGATTTCGTTTGTCCAATGGGTTAAACGGAGATTGTTCCATTAGGCAAGCCTCTCGCTGATACTTCGCGCGACGGCTTCCGCCAATCGAACAGGAACTGCGTTTCCGATCTGACGCATCGACTCCGTCCACGATCCTTCAAAGTAATACTGGTCCGGGAAAGTTTGAAGGCGGGCACTTTCTCTCACGGTGAAATAGCGGACTTCGCCGTTTGGTCCAGCCAACATATTCTCGCCACCAGGAACGCCGTGGTCACCCGCCTTAAGTGTCTTGGCAGGTTCATCCAACACGCTTCCAGTGTGACCCGGATATGAACGCGCTCCGAGATTCAGGATGTGGTTGAGATGTGATGACAAATTGGTCGAAGGTCGCGGTGCCGGTAGGCCGACGAATGCGTCGCGGACGGTTTGCCAAGGATCTTCTTGGGGGGCAAACAATTGGGAGTGTATCCGGCGCAGGCGCGGCTTGAGGGACTCTGGCAATTCTGGACGCTTAGATTTCGGAACACGATGCTTCTCCCAATAGATGCCACTTACAAACTGTGAATAAAGCAGTGCATCAAGGGAATGCGTTGGTTCGGGAAATGACCATGCGACATTGAGGTCAGAGCGAAAACCGACGATCAAAACGCGAAATCGCTTTTGTGGAACGCCGTAGTCCGCAGCATTCACACAACGAAACACTACGTTGTATGCAAGTCCCGAATTGGAACCGCTCGTGTGATGTCGCTCCAATCGTTCAAGGTGTCGCGTCCAACTTTCGCCCGACTTCTGAATCACTTCCGGGTGCGACAATTGCAGTAACACATACTCGAAAAACTTGGCGAATTGTTCTCTTAGCAATCCTCGCACATTCTCAACGAGTATCGCTTTCGGCCGGGTTTCCCTTACCGCGCGAACGACTTCGGGGAACAGGTTGCGATGGTCTTGGTTCCCAGCGTGTTTGCCACCGATTGAGAACGGTTGGCAGGGCGGCCCGCCCGCCAACATATCGACGTCCTTTGCGATCCCAAAATCGAACGTGCGGACATCACCTTCGACCAGTCGCCAATCCACAACTGCGGGGAACTTCCGCGTCTGATTCGAGCGGATGGTTCGGCAGGCGTCCTTGTTCCATTCAAGAACAAGATCATGCTTGAATCCAGCGGCAGCGGTGCCCAACGCCAAGCCACCAGCGCCGGCAAATAGCTCGATTGCTTTCATCCCAGAAATCTCCGAATCCGTGCTTCAAGTCGTTCAAAGCATCGAAGTTGACACTCCCAAATTACCATTACACCCCAACCCGCCGCGTGCAGTTGTCGCACGTTTCGAGCATCACGAGAGACGTTCTGTTTGAACTTCGCTTTCCAAAACTGTACCCGACTTTTCGGAACCCGAGTATTCGGGCACCCACGATGCCGATGCCAAAAGCATCCGTGAACGAAGATGGCTTTTCGACGCCCAGGGAAAACCAAATCCGGAGTCCCTGAAAGGTCTCGGCGGTGCAGTCTAAATCGGAATCCAAGTCGATGAATTAGCGAACGTACTTGAGTCTCGGGCCTCGTGTTTTTGCCGAGAATGCGACGCATCAAGTCACTTCGCTCATCGCGAGTCAGAGTGTCCATAGCGATTTCGACCAAGACAAGAGATACGGAAAGCGACAAAGAACATCATCGACTCTCATGTGGCAAGCGTCACGGCTGGCCGTGCAACCGGCATCCATTCTTCCCAGTAGAGGCGGTTGCCGCATTTCTTGACCAAGCGGGCATAGAGCGCCCGCTCCAGTTCGCCGACGTTGAACTGCAACTGCTTTTGAATTTGAGCGGTGCCGGTCGTCGTGTTTCCGGCGGCGGCGAGATCGAAGTCCCCTTTACCTTTGTTCTGCTTGTCGGTCCCTTTGGTTTTGGGAGTCAGCGTGTCGGTGATGGCGATGACTTCCATCTTGTCCGGAGCTTTTTCGATGAGGTCCAGCTTGTTGATGAAGGCATCGAACCGGTCGTCGTGGGAACGCAGAGCCTGCAAGACTTCCCACACGACTTTGTAGACCTTGTTGTCGTTGAGCGCCTCATGCGGTGCCATGCCGTGCGGAATCACGACGGGCAAAATGACATAGCCCAGCTTCTTGCCGGGTGCCTTGCGCATGACTCGACCGACGGACTGCACGACTTCGACTTGCGAACTGCGCGGCGAAAGAAACAGGACGGCATCCAACGCGGGGACATCGACACCCTCGGACAGGCAGCGGACGTTGCTGAGGATGCGGCAGATGTTGGGCGGTGTCGGTTCCTTGAGCCAGTTGATCTTGCTCTCTTTCTCGGTGGCGTTCATGCCGCCATCGACGTGGGCTGCTTCGCAGCGGAGCGGGTTGGACTTGTCGTCCGTCGTTTCCTGATACGCCTCAACGACCGCCTGGAACATCTCGCTGATCTGCTTCGACGAAACCTTGTGAGCTTTCTTGCCCGTCGAAGGTTCAATCACCTGGCAGAAAGCCACGGCCTTCCGCATCGGTGCGGTGTCTTTGCCGAGTTCTTCGCTCAGCCCCAGTTTGCTGAGCGCTTTCCAGCAACCAATGATGCGGGCCGCGTCGTCCACTTTCAGTTGGTTGTTGTCGTCCTTGAGCAGATCCTGAAGTCGCTCGGAGACGTGGTCTTCGTCAATCGTGAGGACGATGACCTTGTAGTCGGACAGCAGGTCACGCTCGACCGCTTCGGAGAAGGTGATGACGTGAAGCTGCTTGCCGTAAAGCGTTTCATCGTCCATCGAACACAGGGCCACGTTTTGCTGAATGGCCGTGGCTTTGGCGAGGTCGGCATAAATGCGCGGCGTCGCGGTCATATAGAGCCGCTTCTGACCGCGAATGAAGTCGGACTCGTGAATGCGCACGAACGCCGATTCCTCTTCATTGTCGAACGTGGCTCCGGTGGTGCGATGGGCTTCGTCACAGATGATGAGATCGAACTCCGCGAGGCTGAATTTCTTCTGCGCTTTGTGGATGACTTCAATGGAGTGATAGGTGGAAAAGACGACGCTCATGTGCCGGGCGTCGTGCCGCTTGGTCATCTCTTCCGCCAACCGCCGCGCGTCCGTGGTCGCCGGATAGCGAAGTTCATGGACGAAGGTCTGAACCACATCGTCGTCCGCCTTGCGCTTCTTGCCGACTTCGGCGTCCGAGCAAACCGCGAAACTGTGCAGCGGCGTTTTGCTCTGCTGAGTCCATTCGGTCAGAGTCTGGGACAGCAACGCGAGGCTGGGAACGAGGAACAGAACTCGTTTGTCGCTGCCGGCGATGTCTTCGGCGATCTTCAACGAGGTGAAGGTCTTGCCGGTACCGCAGGCCATGATCAACTTGCCGCGAGGCTCGTCCTTCAGGCCGAGGAGAACGCTCTTGATGGCTTTCTGCTGATGCGGACGCGGATCGAACTTGGGCTTGAGGATCGGGGCGGCGTCCGGTTGGTATTTCGACCAGTCAATCTGGCTGATTTCGAGATCGTGCAAGTCGATGCGCGTGACCGGCGGCTGTTGATTGAAGAGCGCGGCTTCGGCGTGCTCGGTCCACTCGTTCGTCGTGGTGACGATGATTCGGTGAGTGAAGGGCTTCTGCCCGGAGGCAGTGAAGAAGCTGTCGATGTCGCTTTTCTGGATGCGATGGTCTTCCGCGTAGAACTTGCACTGGATTGCGTGAAATTCACCGGTCCCGCGCGTCTGTGCGACAAGGTCGATGCCGGTGTCGGTGGTGCTGATGCCGAACTCGGCGGGAACATCGGCCAGCATCCAGATGTCGCTGTAGAGGTCTGCGTAAGTCGGTTCGTTTCGCAGGTAGACGCAGATCAACTCTTCAAAGTAGGTGCCCTTTTCCCGTTCGGTGACGGACGCGGCTCGAAAGGAGGCCAGGATTTTCTGGAGCGGCGTGAGGGAGGGCATGGTCATTCCGTTGGGCATTCGGGGGCAGGTCTTCAGGTTTCAGTTTTGGCCCCGCGATCCAGTCCAGACGTTAATCGCACGTCGCCATTCCAATCCACATCGGGCGCATTCGCAAATGCCGAAACTGAAATCTGAAGACTTGGCCTCTGCGCTGCGTTATCGCGATCAACGGAACAGATCGGACACGTTGATCTCCAATCGTTGAGTCGGCAAAAGGTTCCACAAGAGGGTTTGGCTCGGCTTGAGAATCGTCTGGTGAGCATACTTGCCGGACGTCGAATCCGGTTGCTCGTAAACTTCGACCTGTGACTCCGGAAGATTGATGAGCCAATACTGCGGGAGTCCCGCCGTCGCATACAGCCGCTGCTTCGTCGAACGATCCGTGCCCAGCGAAGAATCTGCCACCTCAATGACCAGAGGTAAATCGGCAGAACCTGGATGATGGTCCGCGTAGTCCTCTTCGGTGCCTCGCACCACCGCGATGTCGGGTTCTGGAGCGTTGATGTCGTTCAATGTCACGGGAAGCTGAATTCGCAAGTAAAAGCCAGCGGATTCGCAGGCCATTGCCAGCAAACGCTGCAATCGCGAGACGAGCAAAGCATGACGAGGGTGATGGGTCATCAGATTCTCTCCGCGAGCGCTGCGATCCTTGCGCACCAACAGTCCATCAATCAGCTCGATCGGATCGCCGTCTTGCAAGATGCCGTTGTGGATCATCTGCTGGAGTTGATCCACCGTAATCGGCACAAGCGGCGGCGCGGTGCCACTGCGCACTTCGTCAAGCAGGGTGGTGGACATTGAAGAACTCCGGGAATCGAAAATCATTTCGGTCGAATTGTGTCGATCCAATTTATGCCTGAGTGCGACTCAACGTCTACGCTGATGGTCCAATCGAAATCGTTCATCCCGCAAATTGCCTCCCACAGACTGAAGGGCAGCCCACAGCCACCGTCTAAAAGATCCAACGCGGCTGACGCCAGGCTTCGTGCATTATCGCTCCGGCTTCGGTACTCGACGGTCTGGTGAACCACCACGCCGGCCTCGGCCGCGTTTGGGTTTCTTTTGGGCGAGGGTGAAGCCGGGGTTGTCGGGATCACCGGTGGCGACGGCTTGGCCGGTTTGGTTTTTGAGTTCGACGATGCGATCGCGAAGCTGGGCGGCTCGTTCGAATTCCAGATTCTGCGCGGCGGTGTGCATCTCGCGTTCGAGCTCGTTGAGAAACTCTTGCGTGACGTACTGAGTCTCGCTGACTCCGACTGCCTCGGTGATGACTCGCTGGGCGGCGATTTCACCCTGCCAGGCACTCTTGGTCATGACACCGCG
>CAZILR010000083.1:0-12165 GCA_964539995.1 uncultured Planctomyces sp. | reverse complement strand
AGACCCACCGCAAGAGAGAATGAGCAGCGTTTCTGGTGGGTCTCGATGACTCGACCCACCCTACAAGTTGAACTACTCCGCGCTGATTCGCTTCGGAGTGATCTTCCGCAGATCGGCAAGACGCACGACGACCAGACGCTGTTTGAGACCGGTGCTGTCCTCGAACTGGAACAGGCTTTGCCCCAACGTTCCGGAACGCTCACGGTCACAGGTCAGAATGAGCATTTCGCCGACGTTCAAGTTGGCGGAGAACTGCTGGGCGTAACACGGGATGACTTCCTGTGTGGTGCGATACATCCAACCCGTCGCCGCCGCGAACGGTCGAGTGCTCGTCTGCCCGTGATGCAATTCGGGCGTGAAATCCAGCCGAGCCCAGCCGTCCTGGCTTCGCTCAGCTCGCAAACGCAACAGCCCGCGAACGTCGGTCAGCTCTTTGGTTCTTCCGTCCGGGAGCGTGGTCATTCGAGAAATGACTGCCTCGTTTGACCAAACTTCGGTATCGGTTCCGGCCGGCAGAGCCACGCGCCGCGCGGCGGTCTTCGGAAGCCCATTGGCCTCACGTCGCTGACGTTCGAGTTCTTCATCCGTGAGATTCAACAAAGATTGCAGCGCGTCCGGCGGCGATGACCCAACGTGTCCGACCAACAGACCTGCCTCGCGAATCGTGGCCCGTTGGTCCGCCGAGAGCGTTCCGACTTGATCGACTTCGCGCCACAGCGTCCGGCCCAGCAGCGGATCACTGACGGGGCGGTCCACAAAGACGATGTCGAGTTCCACCGAATCGCGCGGCGCGGTCAGTGTCGGCAGCTTGAAGGCCGTCGCCTGCTGAGTTGACGAACTCCCCGACGGCAAGCTCTCGCACGCGAGCACGCCGCAGGCCAGCAACGCCAACATCGCAATGTGAATGACAGACGGAAACCGCATGGTGCGGACAGACCGGAAAGAGATTTCGCCGAATGGCTGAGGTGGGAAAACGGAAGGGAGCGGGGTTTTAGGACGGAACCACAAAACAGGTCAATCGCGCTCAACGTCCAGCAAGACCTTGAGCACGTCCTTCGACTGTGCCCGCTGCAACGCGGTGAGTCCGTCCGGCAATTTGAACCGGTCGGAGATCAGCGGTTGGACCTGAACTTCTCCCCGTTCCAGGGCGATCAAGGCACGATCGAACGGTCCGCAGCGGGAGCCAACGATCGCCACTTCGTCGATCACGACTGGTGCCCAAGCCAGCGTTTGTGCCCCGGCCACGGTCGTTTTCAGGACAATCGTCCCCCGAGGCCGCACCAGTTGCAGAGCCGTCGGTAGACCAGACTCGGAGCCGGTGCAGTCCACGACGATGTCCGCGAGCCGCTCGCGTGGCCGAGATCCCAACAGGCAGGTCTCAAGGCCGAGTTGTCGGAGGATCGCCAGCTTCTCGACGTGCTTGCCGATGACCACAACTCGGTCGGCCAGCCGCGCGAGCACCTGAGCACACAGATTGCCCAGCCGGCCATCGCCAAGCACGATGACTCGGTCTTCGTGGCGAATCGGCAACTGCGCCGGAATCTGAAACGCGGCGGCCAGCGGTTCCGTGAAGACCGCAACGTCCGTCGAGACCGAATCGGGCACGACGTGCAGATTGCGTTGAGGCACCGCGACGAAATCCGCGAATGCGCCGTCATGATTCAGGATGCCGATGACACTGCGATGCGGGCAATGCGTCGGTCTTCCAGACAGGCACGTCTCGCACCGCCAACAACTGCAATTGATCTCGCCGACGACACGCTGGCCCGCGAACGGTCCCGACTCAGCAAGGCCAACAAACTCGTGACCGAGCACTCCGCGAAAACCCATGTAGCCACGGATGAGCTGCAAGTCGGTTTCGCAGACTCCCGCTCGCACCACACGCACCAACACTTCCCCGTCTGCGAGGCTCGGCAACGGATGATCGTCGCGAACGAGGACTTGCTGTTGATCGAGAACGATCGCTCGCATCGAAGAGGCTTCCCGGCTGATTTCAAAACAGAATCACGTCGCGACCTTGTCACCTGGCTTGAGGGGGCGAATCCGGATTCTTCGAAAGTCGATGCTTCCCTTCAGACCTTGCAATCCAATGGCACCGGTGGAGCTCTTCAGTGCCGGAACTCTTTTCTTTGCTCGTGTCCCGTAGTCACGCCAATCGAAGTCGATCACCTTCGTCCGGTTGAGCGTGACGACCAACTCGGTTCCTCGGCAGACCACATGCAGTTGTTGCCATTCGTTGGCCTTGCGGGACGCACGGGCCGACGGCTCTTTGACCAACGACACCGCTCCGGTCCAGCCGTCGCGATTGAGCGGATCAATGCCGAGAGCGTGATCGTCCTCCAACTGAATGCGAAGCCCAGGCATCGAGTCGGAGCTTTTCCGATCCGCTCGCAGCAGCACGCCGCTGCTCGCGTTCTCGCCCAATCGAAAATCGAGCGACAGTTCAAAATCGGAAAACTCTTCGCGAGTCCCCAACCAGCCGGGCGGTCCGTCTCGCCAGTGAACGACGTTCCCCGAAACGATTTGCCAATCCTCGTCTCGACCTCCGACGACGGCCCATTTCGATAAATCTTGGCCATCGAACAAGTCTCGCCAGCCGTCCTGAGACGGAAGCGACTGGCGATTGTCAGCCGCATCATCTTCGCTTGGTTTCAATTTGCTCGGCTTCACTCCAGACGACGGTGTTCGGCCAGCGTTGGAGTCTACTTTCTGAGAAAAGAAGGCCAGCCAAGTGATCACGACCAGCACAACAGCCGCAGTGATGGCGATCGCCAACTTATTAGGGTCGTGCCACCAACGTGCTTGCTGTCGTCGCTTCACCGCGGATTTAACGCTGGTCAGCGTGCTGTGATCCGTGTCCGACGCTTCGCTTTGAAACTGCACCGTCGCGGCATCGGCAGAGGCCGCCCCCGGCATCGGCGTCGCGCCGGTCATCAGAGCCGTGGCCTGTGGTGCGACGGATGTCTCGGAGTAGTTGGGATCGCTGATCCGAGCCAGGAAGTCATTGAACTTGGAATCTTCCGACGGCAAAGACACGGACATCGCTTGGGCCGTCGCCGCGATCTGGCAGCGTTCCAGATCAGCGATGACTTCGGTCATCGAGGCGTATCGATTCGCAGGTCGCTTCGCCAACATCTTCTGGAAGACCGAGTCCAGATTGCGGACGCGCGTGGTTTGGCTGCTCTCGTCGATGCGGTCGGCCAGCGAGGGAATCTCGCTTTCACGATGAGCCAGCAACCGCTTCATCGTGGTTTCGCCGAAATACGGAGCCTTGCCGGTCAGCAAATAGAACAGCGTGCAACCCAGGCTGTAGATGTCGCTGCGAGCGTCGGCCTGCTTCGTGTCTTCGGCTTGCTCCGGCGACATGTAGTCGATCGTTCCCAACACGGCTCCGGTGGAAGTCAGCGTGGACTCACGGCCGGAACCAAGTGGCTCTTCGATGCGAGCCAATCCCATGTCGAGAATCTTCACCACGCCCTCTTTGCTCAGCAGCAAATTGTGTGGCTTGATGTCGCGATGAACCACACCGTTCTGGTGAGCGAACTCCAGTCCGCGAGCCGCTTGCAGCACGCAATCCACCGCGCGGTCCAACGGCAGTGGCCCTGACCGTTTGACGATGGCCGAGAGGTCTTCGCCTTCCACGAATTGCATCACCAGAAAATGCGTGTCCCCTGCGAGGTCTGCGTCATACGCAGTCACGATGTTGGGATGTTCGAGCCTCGCGGCGGCCTGCACTTCTCGCTCGAAGCGTTGAATGGCACCACGGGTCTTGAGAGCTTCGGAATTCATCACCTTGAGAGCAACGACGCGCCTCATGCGACGGTGCTCGGCCTTCAGCACCAGGCCCATGCCCCCTTCGCCAAGCTTGTCGAGAATGACGTAGTTCCCCAGCACCAGCGATTGCCCCTTGCCCATGTAGATTTCGAGGGCTTGATAGGCGGTCAATCGCTTTCGCTTCACCAACTCGCGGGCAAGCTGCTCGCCATCACGAGGGCGTTTGGCAGTCGGCACTTTGTCGATCCACTCGCGCAGCTCATCACCACTCATCACGCCGGACGAGGTCAATCGCTCCGAGAACTGATCGATCGTCAACGGCATGAAAGACTCCTAGCCGAAATTTGGCGGCGGATGATAATCCGAAACGTCTGGACGCAACATTGGCCGAACCAACCTCGCGGTCTTCGGCAGACATTGGTAAGCCGCGCTGAAATCAGAAGCGAATTGGCTTGTGACGAGCGACCGCACCGGCGTTTGCCAAAGACATTCGCGCCGGCTTTGGCCGAGGTATGGCCAACGAGAGCCTGCTCGACCTCGTCTACTTGGTGAGTTCCGCAACTTCCGGCGGCAGCGCGGTGATCTCGCGAATCTCGATGTTGCGGAAGTCGGCGGCTGCTTTTCCGCCGACCCAGAGTTCGAGGCTGCTGCGCGCCGCAGGTTGGCGGTTCGGTTTGCGGCGGACTTCGGTGATCGCACCCGCGACTTGGCCGTTCACTCGATAGATGACCGAGTCTCCCAGCCGAATGATCTCCACCTGCTGCCAGTTGCCGGGCTGACTGGCGAGGTTCGTGAATTTGAGTTGCGGACTGCCGGTCAGGACGTCTCCCACCGCAACGAATTTTCCTCCGCGCAGCTCCGCCTGCCGGAATTCGGCATCGGTGTAACCTTTCACCCGGAGCGCGGGCTGGCCTTGTTCCAGGTAACAGCCCAAGTTCAGCCCCATCGCGAGATCCATGTGATGCACGTTGGCGCTGTTGGAATTGAAGTTGCATTCGTAGCGCAAGTGGTAATCACCGAACACGGGCGTATTCAGGCCGTAAGGCCCATGCAGTCGCAGCACGGAGTGCGGTGGCTCTGGCAGCACTTCCGCGCGGCCCGTGTTGATTTGAGGATTGGTCGGCGTCAGCCCCTTCAGGTCTTTGCCGTTGAACAGCGGCTGCCACGCGGCGGCGTTCTGATTGAGCACTTCCGGCGGCAGCGCGTTGATTTCGCGGAGTTCGACGTTGCGGAATTGCCCAGGACCACCGAAAGCCCAGAAGCTCATCGCCAGTCGCTCGGCGGGAAGTTCTTCCTTCCCCTCGCGCAGCAGTCGCACGCCGGTGAACATCCCCGCGAGCTTGCCGTTCATCAGGACGATGAACGAATCGCCTTGGCGCAGCACCTCGATCCGCTGCCAGGGCGTGGCTGGATCGAGCGGCACAGGCTTCAGCACCGACGCCTGCTTTTCCGCCACCCGCGAGCCAACGGGGACCAATTGATCCCCGCGTATTTCGGCCACAGCGAATGTGGCGGCGTGCCCCATGAGGTCGGGCCGCTTCAAATCCCCCAGTCCCAGCGACAGTCGCCGCTGTGGATTGCCTGCAAAGGCCAGATGAACGCCACCGCCGTAGCGGCCAGCCGAGGGCTTGTACTCGAAGCGCAAGTGATAATTACCGTAGTTGCTGGGGCTTTCCAGTGTTGTCGGTTCGGTCAGTCGCAGCGTGGGCACGCCGTCTTCTGTGACGACCTCAGCAGCGCCCGCATCGGCCGAGCGGTTCACTTTCCAGCCGCTCAGCGACTTGTCGCGAAACAGCGGCTGCCATTGCCCAGCGATGGGCACGCGAGCCACGCGCAGGCCGATGACGTATTCGCGATCGGCCGGCGCTCTTTCAAAGCGGTGCGAGATGAAGCAGGTGGAGTTTTCCCAACCGCTGCCGCGCGTCGCGCGAGTCTTCGCCGGATTCGCGGTCACGATCGCATCGTCGCACCACTCCTGAATGTTGCCGAGCATGTCGTACAGCCCCAGCTTGTTCGGCGGGTACGAGCCGACCCAATGCGGACGCTTCCAATGGTTGTTGACGTTGATCCACTCGCGCAAGTGTGAGTTCGCGGGGATTGTGAAATAGCGATCCGCCGCGCTCTCGGCCGGATCGGTCAGCGGCCCGCCTCGGCAGGCGTATTCCCATTCCGCTTCCGTCGGCAAGCGATACTGCCAACCGCTCTCTTTGACCCGCTCATTCAACTTCGCGAGGAACTGCTGGGCGTCATTCCACGAGACGCTCTCCACCGGGAACCGTTTCAGGTCCGCATCCGAGATGGCCTTCACGTCCTCTTTGCCCGCCCCGCCGCGCGTAAAGTGCCCCGCCTCTTTGCCCATCACCTTGAGCCACTCGTCCTGCGTGACCTCGAACTTGCCGAGATAAAAATCCTCCTGGAACTCGACCGTCTGAGTCCCCGCCTTGCCGTCCCCTCCGCCGAGCCACGATTTCCCTTTCGGCACGCGAACGAACTCCATGCCCAGCGTGTTGGTGAACGAATTCGCCACCGCAGCGCGAGCGGCTGCTGCGGGCGTCAGCACTCGGCGAGTCTGCCACAGGTCGCTTTTGCCCTGGCCACTGCCGCGAGCATACGAGGCGAAGATCAACGTCTGGCCGTCGGCCGATAACTCTGGGTCGGAATCGTCATAGAACGTATCGACCGGCGCGCCGATCTTCTTGGGTGCCGACCACGGAGCATCGAGCGACGGCCGCCCCGACCACCACAACGACTTTCGTTTGCCGTCCGGTCGTCGGGAAGCAAACACCAACACACGGCCATCCGCCGTGAGCGTCGCGTCCACATCCTCCTGATCGCTGTTGATGGTTGGTCCCAGGTTTTCCGGTTCGCCCCAAGGTGCGGTGTTTGTCCCTCGGCGCGATTGCCACAAGTCGTCACCCCCCGAACCTGGGCGGTCATTCAAATGCAACAACAGCGACAACCCATCCGCCGCCAACTCAGGCCCGTAGTCACTGCCTTTGGCCGCACCAAACGGTGCGTTGAGTCTCTTGGCCGACGACCACGGATCAGCCGGCTTGGCACGCGTGCAAACCCAAAGGCGAACCTTGTCAGCAAAATCTCGACCGCTGAAGAAAATGAGCGTCAGGCCGTCGGCCGACAACGTCGGATTCGTCTCGGCTTTGTTCGAGTTGACGTTGGGACCAAGATTCTCCGGCGCGGACCAAGGCGCGGTGAGCGTCGGCCGCCGACACATCCACAGGTCGGAGAATCCAAGTCCGCCCGCCCGAAACGAGTCGTACAACAAGGTCAGCCCATCCGCCGACAAACACGGACTCCCCTCATCGCTCTCACCGTTGACCACCGGCCCCAAGTTCTCCGGCTTGGTCCATTCGTAATCGGCGGAGGTCCAGAGGTCGTAGGGCGTGAGTGCCGCATCAGAGAATGGCGATGTCGCGGCTGAACCGACCGCAGGTCGCAGCAACTCGGCCGTGCCGCCGTTGAGCATTCGGACGCGGATCGCGTGGAACGTGTAATCCGAATTGCCTGCCATGAAGAGGCCGTTGTGTTCGGACTGGTCTCGCAATTCGGACGGTGAGGCGGCGTTCTTGATCTTGTCCAATTGACCGTCCCAGTGGAGGGCCAGTTTGTCGTCGACGAAAATATCCACCGCATCGTCGGTCCCGTCGTGACGGACTCGAAACCGCATTTTCATCCGTTGGCCGTTGACGATCTGGAACGGCTTGTTGGGAGTCTGATTGGCAAAGGACAGTCGGTCGCTGCTGACCGAAATCCCCTTGAAGCCGCCCGGCAGCGGAACATCCGTGGTGAAGCCCGAACCTGACGATGTCCTCGTGAATTCCAATTCACATTCCAACGAACGGCCTCGGTAGCGAATCGGAAAGAACAACTTGCCCCACTTGTCATCGCCGCGATACCGCAGTTCGCCCCCTTCCATCCGCCAATCGTTTCGGCCCCATTGCACTCCGACCCCACTCTTGTCGAGCGCCGGGTCGATCAGCGGCAGCACGTCGATCCACACGTCGCTGGCAAACTCGCGTTTCGTCGATCCGCTCGCGACCTTCGGCGTCACTTCGGCTGGTGAACCCTCCGAGAGCTGCACCCACTTCGCCCCGACGATCTTGCCGTGATGGTTGTTGCCCGACGAGTCCTTCAACTCGCTGCCCGTCCCTTCGTCGAAGTGGTACAGGGCGAGCGTGTCTTTGTCGGGCGTGAAACGGACATCAGGCGTGAAGTCTTTGTCGTAGCGGGCGACGTTCGAGAATCGAACCTCGTCGAGGAGACCTTCGAACCATCCGGGACCGCTTCCGCCACCCAGGAACACGGAAGCCGTGAACTCGTTCAATTTTCCCCGCTGATTTGTCGTCGTCTTGATCAGCTTTCCGTCCAAATAGAAGCGAATTTCTCCGTCCGTCTGGACTCCAGCGACATGCGTGCGACGCCCCTTCGGCAGCACAGCCGCCGCAGCGCTCACGAGCAACGCCTGGCCGCCGTCCGGAACCCACCGAACATGAAAGCCGCACAAGTTGTCGGCGGTCATCTGAAGGGTCAAATTCTGTCCTTGCACGAGATGAGCAAACCCCTGTTTCGGAACCTGGTCCTGCGCGGGAGTGACAAACGCTTCGACCGTATGCGAGTTTCCTGGTTTCAACTTCAGGCTTGAAATCTCCACACGGTCGCCCGCCCTGGAGAATTGCAGGGCA
The DNA here is from genome assembly GCA_964539995.1 of uncultured Planctomyces sp. Taxonomy (GTDB): domain Bacteria; phylum Planctomycetota; class Planctomycetia; order Planctomycetales; family Planctomycetaceae; genus SXKJ01. The sequence continues at coordinate 3,691 of CAZILR010000083.1, read as the reverse complement.
TAGTTTTGAGCGGCATCGCTCGAAGACTCCACAGACTCGGTCCTCTTCGCACCGGCGGCTTTCGACCTCGGCAATTCCTTGGCGACGAGAAACTTTCCGTCACGCATGACCCGCACGCGGTTGCCGGATCGCTCAACTTTGAGCGTGACCGGTTCCCCCTTCGCGACCGTGATCTCCGGCGTGTCGAGCGTTGTCTCGCCAATCTGGACGTGCAACACATGCTCGCCGATCGGCAGCTTGAGCGTTTCCTCCGTCATGCCGCGCAGCGTGCGGCCGGTCTCGCCCAACGTGACTTCGATCTGCTCGTCGGCGATCTCGATTCGCACCGTGCCCCTCGGAGTCCGAAACATCCACCAAGCTCCGAGCAGCAACAGCACCACGCCAACACTCGCCAGCACGACGCGCCAGCGAGTGGTCATTGCCGAAAAACCACTCGCTGGCGCGTCGTGCTGGCCACCCTTGATCGTCATCTCCGTCTGCGGATCAGTCCCGGCGCTGTTGTTGGTCGTGAAGACCGTCTCCGCCGTCCCGCCCACCGAGGGACCACCGAACGGCCCCGCCGACGTCGCATTCGTGACCTGGCTCCCCTCATCCCCGCTGATCTGCCGCAGGAATTTCTGGAGTTCGTAGTTGCTGCCCGATTCCCCGCTGACCGCGTTGACGTTCATCGTCACCGACTCACCCGCGCGGCAGCGCTCCAAGTCCGCGATGACTTCGCCCATCGACTGGTAACGATCCGCCGTCCGCTTCGCGATCATCTTGTGGAAGACAGAGTTGAGTGCGATGAGCGTCGCTCTCTCGTGGGGCAGGTTTTCAACCTGCCCGGACATTGACTGCTGGCCGGGCAGGTTGTAAACCTGCCCCACGCGCGAAGGTAACGCCGCGTCGCGGTGCGCCAGCAGCTTCTTCATCATCGTCTCGCCACCGTACACCGCCTGTCCGGTCAGCAAGTAGTACAGCGAGCAACCCAGCGAATAAATATCCGCCCGCGCATCGGCGTGCCGAGTGTCCTCAGCCTGTTCCGGGGACATGTAATCGACCGTCCCCATGATCGTGCCGGATTGCGTGAGGCCCGCCCCTTCAACCCCACCTGCATCCGACAACCCGCTCTCCAGCCGAGCCAGCCCCATATCGAGAATCTTCACCACCCCATGCTTATCGAGCAGCAAGTTCGCCGGCTTGATGTCACGATGAATCACTCCCTCGGCATGTGCGTGAGCCAGCCCGCGCGCCGCTTGAATCATGCACTCGATGGCCTGCTCGACCGACATCGCCCCGTGCTTCTTCACCAACTGCGACAGGTCGTCCCCTTCGACGTATTCCATGACCAAGAAGTGCGTCCCCTTGGCCTCGTCGGCATCGAACGCCGTGACGATGTTCGGATGCGTGAGTTTCGCCGCGGTCTGCACCTCACGATGAAACCGCTTGACCGCATCGGCCGACTTCACGGCCGCCGGGGACATCACCTTCAGCGCGACGACGCGCGCCATACGTTTGTGCCGAGCCTTCAGCACCATCCCCATGCCGCCCTGCCCCAGCTTGTCGAGGATGACGTAGTTGCCCAGCGTGAGTGATTTCTCTTTGCCGGCGTAGATTTGCTCGGCCTGAAATTTGGTGAGACGTTTGTCTTTCACCAACGCCTTAGCCAGTGACTCGCCGTCCGAAGCTCGCTGTTCGATCGGCACCGCCGCGATCCAATCACGCAGTTCGTCTTCCGGCATCGCGCCGGACAACGTCAATCGCTGTGTGAATTGTTCGAGCGTCAATGGCATGAATGACTCTCACTCCACCGATGGGGCGGGAATTCTAACAGCCATTCAAACGATACCGCGAATCTCAACAATCCAATGCACAACAATTGCGAGACCACGCAGTCAATTACGTCAGCGACAACGGGCCATCACCGCAGAAGTCGGGGTTGCCGAACCTAGCGATGTGATGACCAAAGCCGTGAGCCAAGGACATCAGCAAGCGGTTGTGAGCCACTTTGCCTGGCTTGATCGACTTGCCGGTGACGAAATCCGCCGCTTGGTCGATCGCGTTCAAGACTCGACTCGGTGGCGTCTTGTCGTAATTCAAAGACCGGCCCATCTTGAAATCGAGACCGTTACCAAGCAGCACGAACGGGATGTTGTCCAACGTGTGCGAGTTCCCCTTGCCCAGTTCGTTGGTCCAGACGATCGTCGTGTTGTCGAGCAGGCTCCCCTGCCCTCCCGGTTCGGGTGTCTCGGCCAGTCGCTTGGTGAGATACGCGAGTTGCTCAGCGTACCACTTGTTGATGCGGGTTAATTTGTCCTGAGCTTTCTCGTCGCTGTCCGGGCTGTGTGAGATTTCGTGGTGCCCTTCGTTGATGTCCAGCCAACGCATCTTCGCCTGACCGACGGAATTCGTGATCTGAAACGTCGCCACGCGAGCGAAGTCCGACGCGAAGCTATTGACCATCAGGTCGATTTGCAGCTTGCAGAGCTTCGGCATGTTGTCGTTGTCTTCCTTGATCCCCGGTTCGAGTTCCGGGACCGCGTGGCCGACGGATTCTTTCGCCGACGTTTTCAGTTCCTGTTCGAGTTCGCGAACGAACGTCGTTTGTTCTTCGAGCAACTGCCGATCCTCGGCGCTGACCGATGACGCGAGCTTCTTCAAATCATCCTGCAACACATCGAGAATGCTCTTGAGGCTCTCCTGGTCCTTCAGCTTGCCGTAGAGCTTGCCGAACATCTGGTACGGATCGTCGATCGGCGTGATCGGCTTATTCGGCCCGGAGTACGACATGCGAGTCCAGGTGTCGGCCCGTTCGGGAACCATCACACCGAACTCCAGCGAACCGAATCGCGTGCGTGTCGCCTCGTTCGCTTGCAGATAATTCTTGATCTCCTGGTCGATCGACAACCCGCTCGCCCAACCGGCCGGCGTGTGCGAGCCTCCCTGGATGTTGCCAGGAAAGAGCTCCACTCCCGTCAGCAAGCAACCGATACCGCGCATGTGATTGTCGCCATCGCCGCGCACTCTGTCGCAAACGCCGTGCAACGTCAGCAGCCGATCCTTGAACGGTTCCAGCGGCGTGAGGCTTTCCTTCAGCGTGAACTCCGAGCCTTCCTCGTCCGGCCAAAACGTCTTCGGCACAACCCCGTTCGGGCTGAACATCACGACCAACCGCTGCTTGCGAGTCTGCTGATTCGCAAAGCCAAGGCTCGGCAGGTTCAGAACGAACGGTAACGCGGCGGCGCTGAGGCCAAGGTCGCGAAGGAAGTCTCGGCGATTCTTTGTCATCGTTTCGCTCCGAATTGGACCACAAAGGCACGAAGTCACAAAGAAAACAAATCAAATTCCTTCGAGTCTTTGTGCCTTTGTGGTTCCTAATTGCTTTGATTTGTTGAGGCAGTCTGCGGTTTCGATTCGTTGGTTGTCAACGCGGCGGTGGCGACGATCTCAACCATCAGCCGGTGGATATTGAAGTTGTCTTTCACGAAGGAGGCTCGCAGCGTCTCGCGGGTGTTGGAACCGAACGCTCGGATCGGCTGTTTGACGAGGAAGTGGAACAACTGTTCGACGAATGCCGCGTGTGTTTCGGGGCTGTCGGCCAGGAACTTGGCGAGGTCGTTGACTCCGTTGAACTGCACGAGATCGCCGTTGCGAGTTCGGTACGCTCCGCCGGCATCGACCGGCTTGCCATTTTCTTCTTTTCGGAATCGGC
>CAZILR010000082.1:0-12321 GCA_964539995.1 uncultured Planctomyces sp. | reverse complement strand
CACCGGTGTAGAGGGATTAGCGAATCCCTTCGAGGTAGAAGATCAATTGCAGTACGATGGCGACGGTTGCGATCCAAAGAACTCCGGGGCCGTGTTTGGTGACGGTCGCCGGTCCGCTGAGCCACTCGCCGCCGCCGATCGAGGCAGCCAGCATGATCGCCCCCGGCCCGATGATCTTGAACGCATTGCGAACGGAAAACGGCAGCGGTTCAGGAAGCTCGGCCACTTCCCAGGGAGGCAGCGTGCCACGGGAAGTTTGTTCGCTGGCAGACGGCACAGAGACACCGGAGGTCGGTGGTTCGGTCATCGGTGAGGCCATTCTCGTGGAGGTCAGTCACGTCGCTGGCAGTCAGCGAGTATTGGATGTTGGCACGCGAGTCCGTCACGCTAACGGGATCATGAAGATTCCGCAAAAGACCAGAGACGTCTTGATTGAGTTCAAAGCAACCAACAGAATGCCGGCCAGCGGCGTACTGTCGCCGTTCCGTGGGGCAGGTTTTCAACCTGCCTGCGTCGCGTTCTGGGAAAATTGACGGGCACGTTGAAAACGTGCCCCACGAGGAGTGATGAACCGTGTTTGACCGTTGGGGACGATGCTTCGTGGCGTGGTTGGCGGCGTGTTCGCTGCTGGTCTCGTCCACGGCGGCGATCGTTCACACACACGAACACGCGGGCCACGAACACGAGAACTGCTCGGCTCACTCGCAGCCAGCCAAGCATCAACACGCCGGCTGCAAGCATCATCATCACCACGCTAAGCCGGCTTCAAAACCGGAAGTTCCCGCCCATCAACATCCGACGCTGCCGCACTCGCACGACGACTGCTCGTTGTGCCATTTCTTGCTGGAGCACCCGGTGCCGCCCAGCATCGTTGAGCTGCGATTGCTCGACGTAGTTTTAGAATTTCAGCCCGAAACACCGCGAATTGTCGCGGTTGCCGCGCTGTTTGACCTGCCGCCTGCTCGCGGCCCTCCTGCCTTGGCCTGAGTCGCCACTGTTGTGTGGTTGATGAGCCATTTTCGGCTGTCGTGTCGTGGGTGTTGACCTGCGCACGTCTCACTCAGGTTTTCTCGCGGTCGCTTGGTGTTCGCAGAGTCCGCCTGTGTTTGCGATTTCAGGTCGCGAATGCGGTGTGATCGGCCTTCGCTGACGGCAACGATTTCCGGCAAGGAGTTCTTCATGTCTGCTCGTTTTCTTTTGGCGACGAACGGTCGCCGTGCTGCGGCTCGCGGCTTCACGCTGATCGAGTTGCTCGTGGTAATCGCGATCATCGCGATCCTGGTTGCGTTGCTATTGCCAGCCGTGCAGGCGGCTCGCGAAGCGGCTCGCAAATCGCAATGCGTTAACAATCTCAAACAGATTGGCATCGCGCTGCACAATTATCATGAAACCAGTCAGTGTTTTCCTCCAGGCTGGATCGGTGTGACCTCCGGCCAGCAGGACACTCACGGCATCAACGGTTGGGGCTGGGCGAGCAAGCTGTTGCACCGCATGGACCAGCAGAGCCTGTATCACCAGATCAATTTCAAACTCGCGGTGGAAGACCCGACAAATGCCGCGGCGCTGAGGATCTCGCTGCCGATGTTCCGCTGTCCTTCGGACACTTCCGAGGAGTTGTGGACCATCAACGACGAAACCACCGGCAACCCGCTGATGCAATTGCCGACGGCGAACTACATCGGCTCGTTCGGCACGGATGAACTTGACGACTGCGAATCAGTGCCGGTCGGACAACGCTGCTCCAGCGACGGAGTCTTCTTTCACAACCAATCCGTCCGCCTGCGTGACATCAGCGACGGCACGAGTTCGACGCTCTTCGTCGGTGAGCGCAAGACCAAGCCTTCCGACGGCTGGCATTCGACGTGGGTCGGCATCATCCCGACGGGCGAAGAGCACTTTCCGCGCATCCTCGGATCTGCGGACCACACTCCGAACAGCCCGGCCGGTCATTTCGATGACTTCAGCAGTCATCACGCGACCGGCGGCCATTTTTTGATGTGCGATGGCCGAGTCCGCATGATCACGACCAGCATTGACGAGAACGTCTACAAATCGCTGGCGACCAGATCGAAGCATGAGCCGGTTGCCGATTTCTAATGTCGGCATTCCGCGTCGAGTCGTTGCCGAGCGACGTCGGCCCACGGGCCGCGCTGGTCTTGGGTGAGGTACGCTTGCCAGTGCGGAACGGCTTCGGGGGAACGATTCAGCCGGTGCAGCAACTCGGCTTTGTGGAAGTGGGCGTCGGGATAGTCGGCGTGCGATTGCAGCGCGATGTCGAAAGCGTCGAGGGCGGATTGGGTTTGCCCCAACTCCGCCGCGACGCAGCCGAGTTGCGTCCAGGCTTCCAGGTATTGCTGATCCAATTCGACGGCGACGTGAAATCGCTCGAACGCGCCGCCGAGGTTGCCGTTGCGATACAGCGCCTCCGCCAGATGGAAGTGTGTTTCAGGATTGGACGGATCGGACATCAGCGCGCAGCGGAAGGCTTCGACGGCATCGGTCAGGCGGGCCTCTTCGAGCAGTTGGGTTCCGCGTTCGAGCCAGTCGGTGTGCAGAGAAGGGGAGGCGGGGTGAGAGGGTGACAAGGTGACAAGGTGAGAATCGTTTTCCGTCACTCGTCCGCCCGATCCACTGACATCATCATCCACAAAATCCAACAGGCGCTGACGTGAGATCGGTTCCAGTAGTCCGGATTCATCGCGAACGACGATGTGATGATTGCGGGCCAGCAAAGTCAGTTGCGAGAGCGAACGCTCGGTGCCGGGAAGCATTGACTGCAAGCGGGTCAGGCTTCCTTCGAGTTCGTGCTGTGAGACGCCAGCTCTCAATAGTTCAGACAGGCGGCGCACGCAGGCGACTTCTTGAAAGTCGAAATACGGCAGCCGAAACACTTTCTTCACCGGCTTGATCAGGCCGATCCGTTCCCAATGGCGGATGAGGCCGACCGAGACGTCCAGCGATTGGCTGAGCATCGCCGGGGTCAGCAACCGATGCACGTCGCGCCGCCGTTCTTCAAGCCCTAACAGGTGCAGCCACTCGGATTCCGGGACGACTTTGACGTCGAGGCCCTGCTGTCGCCACTCGGTGACTTGTTGCAATTTGACGGAGGGCTTGCCGTCCGTTTCGAGCGGCCAACCTTCCTCGCCGACGACCAGCATCGAGGTTTGTTTGCTGACGCTGTGCGTGGTCGCTCCGCCATGCTGCTCGGCCAGGTCCATCGCCTGCCGATGCGTCATTGAGGCGAGCGTGCCGGTGAAACTGAGTCGCTCGCCTTGCAGAGCGGGCGAACTTTCCAGCGGCGAAGCGGTATTGGTGAGCGTTGTTTCCACGGCGGAGTGCAGCATTGGAGTTGTTCAACAGGGATCGTCGGCAAAGCGTATCGCCCGGAGGGATGAGCGGGGAGCTTACTGCCGTACGGCCAACACGGGGCTCAAGCGTTCGATCTCGGTTTCCAGGAGGGCGAACATCGCGGTCGCTTCGGGGAATTGGCTATTTTCGGCGGCGGTCTCCAGCGATTGAGCGGTCTTCGCGGCGGCCGCTCCGAACTGCCGGAGCGAACCTTTGAGCGTGTGTGCCAATCGTTTGGCCAGCGGTTGATCCTGAACTTCGATCGCTTGTCGCAGGTCAATCAACCATTGCGGCAACGATTCGAGGAAGACCGTGATGAGTTCATCCAAGAGTTCGCGATCACCCGCCGCGCTGCGCAAGGCGGCGTCCCAGTCAATGAGCGGGCCTGACTCTTCCCGGCGAACGGTGGGCGTCAGCCCTCTGGTTGGTGGATCGCTGGACTCCGAACCGACCGGAGGGCTGACGCCCACCGTTCGCCGGATGTCGCTGCCTGCGAAAGATTCCAGCGTGCGATACAGCTCTTCGGCGAGGATTGGCTTCGAGAGATACGCATCCATGCCGGCCGTGAGGCAAGATTCGCGGTCCCCTTTCATCGCGTGAGCAGTCATGGCGATGATCGGCAGGTGGCGCGGGGTGCCGTTTTCGCGGCGACGGATTTCAGCGGTCGTTTCGAGGCCCCCCATGCGAGGCATTTGAATGTCCATGAGGACGGCATCGAAATCGGCTTTGTCGAGAGCTTCGAGAGCCTCGACGCCGTTGCCGGTGACAGTGGGGTGATGGCCTCGCTTTTCCAGCAATCGTACGGCGAGGCGTTGGTTGACGATGTTGTCCTCGACGAGCAGTACACGCATCGGCGTTTCGGTGGCTTGGATGTTCGGGACGACTGGAGTCGCGCTCGTGGTGGCGGTGGTCGGTGTCGCCACATTGGCTCGGTCGAGCACTTGCACGATTTTGTCGAACAGGTCTGATTGCGTGATCGGTTTGATGAGATACGCGGCGATGCCCAGCGACCGGCAGCGGGCGACGTCACCGAGCTGGCCACCGGAGGTCAGCATCATCATCGTTGAACTGAGCAGTTCCGGGCGATTGCGGATGTGCTCGGCGAGCGTGAAGCCATCCGTGTCGGGCATGTGGCCGTCCAGCAGTACGAGCGGGAACGGCTCGCCGCTGGCGACCGAAGCGGACAGCTCTCGCAGGGCTTCGTCGGCGCTCTCGACGACCGTCGGTCGCATGCGCCAGTTCTTCAGCATCTCTTCGAGGATGCGGCGATTGGTGGCATTATCATCGACGACGAGCACTCGCAGATTCTCCAACATCACCGGCGAGATTTCGTCTTCGGCATGTTGACGCGCCTGCAACTCGAACCGCGCGGTGAAGTGAAACGAACTGCCGCGTCCGACTTCGCTTTCGACCCAAACTTGGCCGCGCATCAGGCTCACGAGCCGTCGTGAAATTGCGAGTCCAAGGCCAGTGCCGCCGAAGCGGCGCGTCGTCGTGCCGTCGGCTTGCTCGAACTCATTGAAGATGCGATCGAGCTTTTCGTGCGGGATGCCGATGCCGGTATCGCGCACGACGAAATGCAGTTCAACTTCGTGTGGCAGGTTTTCAACCTGCCCGTTCTTGACCGGCACGATGCCGTTCTCGGCTGAGGCGCGAATCACGCTGGCCGTTGCTGCGGACGGGCCGGGCAGGTTGGAAACCTGCCCCACGTTGGTGCCAGCCAACGAGACCTCGACGACAACCTCGCCTCGCTCCGTGAACTTGATGGCGTTACCGACGAGATTCACGACGACCTGACGCAGCCGGCCGCTATCGCCGATCAATGAGTCCGGAACATTCGGGGCGATGTGCGCGGCCAGTTCAAGCCCCTTGCTGTCGGCGCGGTGCGCGAGTGCTCGCAGAGTCTCGCCCAGCGAGTCACGCAACAGAAACTCATGCGGATCGAGCTCCAGCTTGCCCGCCTCGATCTTCGAGAAGTCGAGGATGTCGTTGATGATGTGCAGCAGTTGCTCGGACGATGTGCGGACCATTTGCAAATAGTCGCGTTGCTCCGGCGAGAGATCGGTATCGAGTGCGAGATCGGTCATCCCCAAAATGCCGTTCATCGGCGTGCGGATTTCGTGTGACATGTTGGCCAGGAATTCGCTCTTGGCGCGGTTGGCCGCTTCGGCGGACGTCTTGGCGTTTTGCAGATCGACGCGGGCCTTGACCATGTCGCTGATGTCTCGCGAGATACCGAACGTCCCGATGATCTGCCCGCGTGTGTTCCGCAGCGGCATCTTGGTGGTTGAGACCCAGCTCGTGGAACCGTCCGGCCACGTCGCCTGCTCCTCGATGCTGAGATTAGGCTGGCCGGTTCGCATGATTTCCAGTTCATCGCGAAAGGCGTGACGTGCGTATTCGTCCGGGAAGAAATCCTGATCGGTTTTGCCGATCGCGTCTTGTGGGGCCTTGACACCAAGCTTCTTCGCAAGGGCGGAGTTCACGCGCAAGAATCGGCTCTGCTCGTCTTTGAAATAGATGTAGATCGCCTCCGTCAGATTGAGCATCAGCTCTTGGATGACGGAGCGTTCTTGCTCGAGCGCTGCCTCGATTCGTTTTTGATCCGTGAGGTCACGGACGATGCAGGTGAAACGGACCTGTTCGGCCCAGCGCACGACTCCAACCGAAAGAGACATTGGAAACGTCTTGCCGTCCTGACGTCGTCCTTCTAATTCACACGCCAACGATTTCGTGCTGACGCGGACATCCGCGGAGACGCGAATGCCGCTGCTGCTGTCGTCATCGTTCATCACCTTGTGGTAGACGAAGTCACGCAACCGGCGATCGCCATCGACGATCCAGTTCATCGCGGCTTGTCCAGAGACGACGGATGCGTTCACGCCGAACATCGCTTCGGCCGCGGAATTGAAATCTTCAATTCGCAAATGCTGGTCGAAGGTAATGATTCCATCCGCCGCGTTGCCGACGATCGCCCGCGTGCGAGCCTCCGTTTGCCGCAGCTTCTGTGACGTTCGATGCATCCGTTGCAGCAGCAGCAACATGCCCAGCAATCCGAAGCCATAAACGATGACCGCGCCATTGATCGTGTAGAGCAACGCCGCATGCGTGGTGGCGACGTTCTGATCGAGCGGCCGGATCACCTCCAGCACGCCGCGCACGTCGTTGAGCTGCCAATCTCGCTTGGGACTGTCGGGGTGTGAGTTGTGGCAATCGACGCAACTCTGCTTTTTCAAGCGGTCGGCCAACGCCAAGCGAATGGATGGACGGCCTTCAAAATCTTCAATCCGCCAAAAGATTTCGTCCGTCGAGACACGCATGCGCGTGAGAGCCTCCTTCTCGAAGTTGTCGAGCACTCGCGTTCGCCGGTGCGGAAACGGGTACTCGCTGAAAAGCCGGACGTGGGCACCTTCGCGGGTTTTGTTGAGTCGGTCACCAATTTCCATCGTGAGCGTCGCCGGCAGCGGAACACTTCGCTCTTGCGAGGCATAGTCGTGCGTGGCGTGGATGTCGAACTGCTTCAGTCGCTCGACCACTTCGCCTGCGTAAATCTGCCGGACTTCCCCGATTGTGTGAGCTTGCAGAGACGCTCCTTGCAGGGCCATCTCTCGGTACAGGGCATCGACCTGACGGCTCAAGAGCCACAACAACGCCCCCGTGCCGATCACCAACGCCGGCAACAACCACAGCACTAACCGCTCGTTGAGATAACGCGAGAAACTTCGCCAGCGACGTTTCCAGGTTCGAGACGATGGTCGCGGTGTAGGTTCAGGCATGGGGCTTCCGTATTCGATTCTGTTCCCAGACGCGGCGCGAACATACGGCGACTTACGACTCGACTTTACGACGCTTCGCCATGCGCACTTCGTTGCCTTTGTCGTTGTACGACACGTCGCTCATGAAAGTCCGCATGAGCATCAGCCCACGGCCATGAGGCCGCTCCAGATATTCCGGATCGGTCGGATCGGGCAGACTCGACGGATCAAACCCCGCTCCCTCATCGCGGATGGTCCACTGAGCCTCATCGCGAGTCAGGCTGACGGTGACGTAAATCCGTCGCTCTTTGTACGGCGACTCGCTGCAACGCCGAGTCGCGAGATCCGCATAGGCTTGGCAGTCATCGTCACGCAGCTTCGACGAGCATTCCAAATTGCCGTGATAGAAGGCGTTCAACAGCGCTTCCTCCAACGCGATTCCAATTCGCAGCCCATCCGTGTCCGAACAGATCTTCATCGAGTTGAATTGCTGTTGCATCTGCGACGACAGCGACAGCACCAATTCGCGATCGTTCTCGATTTCGTACTCCGTGGTCGAGCGGACCACGCGATTCTGCAATCTCGTCTGCGAGCGCTGTGATCGGGACATGATCAGCACTCGTTCGGTCACATCGGCCAAGTCATCCGCCAGAGCAGTCTTGGGAACGTAGCTCGCGGCTCCCGCCTGCAAGGCTCTGACCGCGACCGCTTCGCTGCCGGCGGCCGTCATCAGAATGACAGGGATTAACGGATACTGAGCCTTCAACGCTTCGACCAGTCCAAAGCCGTCCAGCTCCGGCATCTGCATGTCGGTGACGACGACATCGGGCAGATGTGCCTCGACTTCCTCCAGAGCCACTTTTCCATCGGGGGCATAAAAGACTTCCATGTCGCCCAACTTCTCGATCAACCGTCCCGCCAACCGACGATCGACCGGGGAATCATCCACGACCAGGACTCTGGACATTGTTGACTGCCTTTCTGAGAACGCTCCGGCGAGCAGAACTTTCGACGAGCGTCGCGGAGATTCGCTGCCGGCGGAAATGACTGACGATCGGCAAAGTGATTCTATTCGCGCGATGAAACGGCTTTCAAACGCGGTGCCGTGAGGCCCGTCGGCGTTGGTGGCGTTCGCACCAAGCCGCGACTAAAACTCCGCCTCGTTTTTGCGAGCCGCCGCCGGTCAGGAGACCGGTTCGAGCCATCGCCTCAGGAGTCATCATGTCCCCCTTGCAGACCACGTTTCCCGAACTTTTTGACGCCATCCAGCACGAACGGACTCGCCAAGTCGAGGGGCTGGAGCTGATCGCTTCCGAGAATTACACCAGTGCCGCCGTCCTCGAAGCGGCCGGCACAATCCTGACCAACAAATACGCCGAGGGCTATCCCGGCCGCCGCTACTACGGCGGCTGCGAGTTCGTCGATGTCGTCGAATCTCTCGCAATCGCACGAGCCAAACAACTTTTCGGAGCCGAGCACGCCAACGTCCAACCCCATGCTGGCTCGCAAGCCAACATGTCCGTTTATCTGACGGTGCTCAAGCCGGGGGACACCTACCTCGCCATGAACCTCGCCCAAGGTGGGCACTTGACGCATGGCTCGCATGTGAACTTCTCCGGCCAGCTTTACAAGGTCGTCCCCTACGGCGTGCGCGAGTCCGATCACCGCATCGACTTCGACCAAGTCGCCGCGCTCGCTCGCGAGCACAAGCCGAAACTGATCGTCGCTGGAGCCAGTGCCTACCCGCGCGAGATCGACCACGCCAAGTTCGCCGACATCGCTCGCGAAGTCGGAGCGAAGTTGATGGTCGATATGGCTCACTACGCCGGCCTCGTCGCCGCCGGAGTTCACAACAGCCCGGTCCCTGTCGCCGACTTCGTCACATCGACGTCGCACAAAACGCTGCGCGGCCCACGCTCCGGCTTCGTTCTGTGCCGCGAGCAATACGGCAAAGAAATTGACAAGACCGTCTTCCCTGGCATGCAAGGCGGCCCGTTGATGCACATCATCGCCGGCAAAGCCGTCTGCTTCCAAGAAGCTCTGCAACCCAACTTCAAAGACTACGGACGACAAATCATCGCCAACGCGAGGACGCTCGCCGAAACGCTGATGGCTGGTGGCATCCGACTCGCCAGCGGTGGTACTGATAACCACTTGATGCTCTGCGACATGACCAGCATCGGCCAGACCGGGAAGATCGGCGAACTCGCGCTCGACAAAGCGGGCATCACCGTCAACAAGAACATGATCCCCTATGACCAACGCAAACCGATGGACCCCAGCGGAGTCCGCATTGGCACCGCCGCGTTGACCACTCGCGGCATGAAGCAAGACGAAATGAAAAAGGTCGGAGCCTGGATTCTGCGAGTACTCAAGTCCCCCGAAGACGAATCAGTTCTCGCCGCCGTCCGCAACGAAATCCGCGAGTTCACGAAGAGCTTTCCGGTGCCCGGCATCGGCTAGACTTCGCACTTTCCGTTCGATACAACGCCGCCCGCTTGCCCCCTTCGTCTAGAGGCCCAGGATGTGGGATTCTCAGTCCCAATACAGGGGTTCGAATCCCCTAGGGGGTACTTGGCAGCGTGGAAAGCCCCGGAAAACTCCGGGGCTTTTTCGTTTTCACGAGAGGGACGAACCATGTTTGTTCGGTCGGCCTTGTTGTTGCTGGTCGTGTTGCCTTCGGCGATCGCGGCTCAAACGGTCGCGCCGCAGTCGGCCGACATCGTGTTTCGAGGCGGTGGCGTCTACACGGTGGATGCGGCTCGGAGTTGGGCTGAGTCGGTTGCCGTTCGAGCGGGGCGGATCGTGTATGTGGGGACCGATGCGGGACTCGCTCCGTGGATCGGGCCGGCGACTCGGCGCATTGATCTTCAAGGGAAGATGCTGCTGCCGGGCTTTCATGACTCGCACGTCCATCTGGTCGGCGGCGGCATCGAGTTGAGCGAGTGCGACCTCAACGGACTGGCGACGCTCGACGAAGTGCTCGCTGCGGTGAAGAAGTTTGCCGAGCAGCATCCCGAGAAGAAATGGGTTCGAGGCGGCGGCTGGCCGCTGACTCTGAGCGGAGGGAATCCGCACAAGGAGCTGCTCGACAAGATCGTGCCGGATCGGCCGGTATTGCTCGATGCGTTCGACGGGCACTCCTCGTGGGTCAACTCGCGAGCTTTGGAAATTGCAGGGATCACAAAGGACACTCCCGACCCGCCGCGAGGTCGCATCGAGCGCGATCCGCAGACTGGCGAACCAACAGGCACGCTCCGCGAGTCGGCGGCGCGACTGGTCATCGCCAAGACTCCGCCGTACTCGCACGAGGAATTTGTGACGGGACTGCGGCGTGGCTTGGAAGTGGCCAACCGCTTTGGCATCACTTCGGTGCAGGAAGCCCGTGTCACCGACCAGCATTTGAGAGCGTTCGAGGAACTCGACAAGTCGGGCGAATTGACCGTTCGCACGGTGGCCGCGATGGGCTTCGATCCCGCCAAAGGGATGGCTCAGGTGCCGCAGTTCGTGGAATGGCGCAATAAATTTCAGAGCAAGCGACTGCGAACGACCGCCGTCAAGATTTTTCAGGACGGAGTCATCGAGTCACACACGGCGGCGCTGTTGCAGCCGTATCTCGGCCAAGGAGACAAGCGGGGCTGGCTGAACCTCGAACCGGAAGTGCTGAAGCCGCTGGCTGCCGAACTGGATCGACTCGGCTTTCAGATTCACATTCACGCGATCGGAGATCGTGGAATTCAGAGTTCGTTCGACGCGCTGGAGTTCGCTCGCGATCGCAACGGCCGACGCGATTCGCGGCATCACATCGCTCACATCCAGCTCTTCGATCCGCCGGATATCGCCCGCTTTCGGAGGCTTGGAGTGATCGCCAACTTTCAGCCGTACTGGGCTCAGGCTGACAAATACATCGTGGACATGACGCTGCCGGTGCTCGGCCCGGAACGCTCGCGCTGGCTGTACCCGATTCGGAGCGTCGCGCAGACCGGCGCGGTGATCGCCTGCGGCAGCGATTGGTCGGTGACGTCGATGAATCCGCTCGACGCGATTCAAGTCGCCGTCACGCGCCGCGGCCCCAAAGAACCTCCCGGCCCCGCGTGGCTTCCCGAAGAGGTGGTCGATCTGCCGCTGATGCTGGCCGGCTACACGATCAACGGCGCGTATGTGAACTTCGAGGAGACCGAAACCGGTTCAATCGAAGTTGGCAAAGCGGCCGACTTGATCGTTCTCGACCGGAACCTCTTCGAGATTCCGGCCCACGAGATTCATCTCGCCAAAGTGCAACTCACCTTGCTGGAAGGCCAAGAAGTCTACCGCGACTCGGCACGACCGTAGCGGCAAGCTGCCAGCTTGCCGTTGCCTCTCCACAGTTAAGCCGCTCGCAACGACGTCGGCCTGACGCCAGCAGCCTCATGAGCCGGCCATTTCGTAGAAACCTTGCCCGGCGTATTTCAGTTTGCCTTGCTTCACGAGTTCTCCCCAGACGGCCGTGGGATACTGATTCGGTGGAATGATGGCGACGATGCTCGACTTGCCGCCGCCTGACATCGGGCCGTGACCGACTCGCGATTCGTCGTCGAGTCGCGTGGCCTTGAGACGCTTCTTGAAGGCCTGGAACGCCAGCTTCAGGTCTTCGGGTGAAATTGGCGCTGGTGATGGAGTTGCTTCTGCCTCGGACATTGTTCGCCCTTTCGTTGCGTTCACAATCGTTCTGGCGGGAGTGGTATCGAGACGGCCCTCGAATGCCAACTCGCCGAGATCGACAACACTCGTGATGGACCACCGGTGGCTCCTGAAACGGTTGATTTTCAGAGCCATTCTTGTGAAAGTCCGCCGCCGTTCCAACGAGAGTTCTCCGCTTAAGAAGCGGCGAGTCTTCGGTTGAACCACTGCCAGAACTTGGAGTTGTCATGTCGGAATTGCTGATCAGCTTGAGCGACTTGATCGTCGCCGCCTGGAGTCTACTGAAGGCCGTCAGCGGCCTGCTGTTGCCGTGGTTTCCACTGGCCGTCTGGATCGGCTTTTGGTTGTGTGCCGTCAATTGGATCAAGTTGCGCGAAGTGCTGGTCGCCAAGGGTGGCTTGATCGGCGTGCTGCTGATCGGAGCGGTTTGGGTTCTGATTTGGGGCGTCGTCGCTCCGCCGGAGGCCGGGAGCCACTTCATTCTTGGCCTGACCCTCAGCAACTTTGTCGGCAAGCTGGTTTATGTGACGGCGTTGTT
>CAZILR010000081.1:0-12380 GCA_964539995.1 uncultured Planctomyces sp. | reverse complement strand
ACGCAACCTGGATCGTCGTGTCGAGCTGCTCGTACCGATCGAAGATCGAGCGTTGCGCACGCGGTTGATGTCGGTGCTCGAAGCGTACTTCGACGACAACGTCAAAGCCCGGCGGTTGCATTCCGACGGCAGCTACACGCGCGTCAAACAAGGCAAGAATGCGCCGCATCGCTCGCAAGAGGTTCTGTTCCAAGAGACGTGTGAGATCGGCCGGCTCGCCGAAAACTCTCGCCGCACGACCTTCGAGCCACATCGCGCGGCCAATGGTGGGTCATGAAAACGCTGCTGCTCCTGAGGCATGGCAAGTCGAGTTGGGCGGACGAGAGTCTCGCCGACCATGATCGTCCACTGAAGAAACGTGGCCGTGAAGCGGCCAAGCGCATGGGCCAACTGATTCGAGAATTGGACTTGGTCCCGGATCACATCCTGACTTCATCCGCGGCGCGTGCAACCGCCACTGCTCAACTCGCCGCCACTGAGGCAAAGTTTGACGGCGAAGTCGAAGTTGTGCCGGTGCTGTACCATGCCGATCCTTCCGCGTTCGTCGCGATCGTTTCGCGCGTTCCGAATCGTTTCGAGCGAGTGCTCATCGTGGGCCACAATCCTGGCATGGAAGATTGGATCGATCGTCTCACGGGGCGCGTCGAGACATTTCCAACGGCCGCGTTGGCTCGAATTGAGCTGCCCGTCGATTCGTGGCTCGATCTCTCGCTCAACACACGCGGCACACTGGAAGGACTGTGGCGGCCGAAAGAGATTGCGTAGCCGGAGAGACTTCGTCCGATCGACCAGGAGCGAATCATGAACGTCTTGAGAACCAGCCTGCGCACCGCGTTGAGCTTGATTGGCGGTTTGATTCTTCAGGTCGCTGCCGTTGCCGCTGACTCAACCGAGAAACCAGACTCGGCTTTGTTTCTCGAGAGTTTTGAGGACTCGCGATTGCTCCAGCGGAACTGGTACGATGGCGACAAGTTTGCGATCTCCAATCTGCAACCCTTCGCTGGCAAAGGTTGCATTGAGTACGCCTGGAAGGTGGGCACCACGAATCCCGCAAGTTCGTCCGGTATTCGCCGTCTCTTCGAGCCGACCGAGACTGTGGCTCTGCGTTGCTACATCAGGCTGTCCAAGGGGTGGGGCTGGACCGGACGCGACTATCACCCGCACCTGATGCACTTCATGACCACCGAGAACGCCAAATATCACGGGCCGGCGGGAAGCCACTTGACCGTTTACATCGAGCCGCAGAATGGCAAGCTGCGTTTGGCGGCTCAAGACATTCAGAACAAAGACCAGCCTCATGGCCTGACGCAAGGCCCACTCAAGGGGGGCTACAACGGCCGGTTCTACGACAGCCAAGAAGTGCTCTTCAAAGACGACGCTTGGCACTGCGTCGAGGCTCTGTTTCAACTCAACAGCCTCGATCTAAAGGGAGACAATCCCAACGCCGACGGCATCGTGCGCGGTTGGTTCGATGGCAAATTGGTGATCGACCGCACGGACGTCGTGCTGCGTTCCACCGATTTCCCGAAGATGAAGTTCAATCAGTTTCTGCTGACACCGTACTTCGGGCCGGGGTTGCTTCCTCACGAACAGACATTGTGGATCGACGAACTTGACGTGGCGACGGAGCGCATCAAGCTGTCCCGTGTTGCTCCACCTCAATGACGCTTCGGGATAAAACAACACCGCCGATTCTGTGGAGAGCTTGCGGATGCCGATTTCTGTGAAGTGTTGTGACTGTGGAAAAGCCTTGAAGGCACCCGATGCACTGGCGGGCAAGAAGGCGAAGTGTCCCGACTGCGGCGCGATCGTTGCCGTTCCTAACCCGCACGGGATCGTCGAATCGAACGGTGTCCGACAGGAAGCTGGTTTTGATGAACTTGTGGACGACGGTGCAGACGTCGCGGCGGAAGACAGCGTCCCGCGAAAGCCCTGTCCGATGTGCGGCGAGTTGATTGCCGCCTCTGCGGCCAAGTGCCGGTTTTGCGGCGAGACGCTCAGTTCGTCCGCGCGCCGGCGTGAGCGGCAAATCACCAACACCGCCATCGCCAATCAGTTGACCGGAGCGGACATCGCGATTTGCGCGTTGTGCTTTCCCATCGGCTGCGTTGTCGGCATCGTGGCGATCATCACCGGGCAGCCGGCACGCGGCCTCAAGATGATTGGCCTAGCGATCGTGATGCCGTTTCTCTGGGGCGCGATCCTGTCGATCTTCCAATGAATCGAGTTACCGCAGCACGGCTGGCTAGTTTTTGAATTTGAGGGTGTCGAGCAAACTAACCCGAAGCGCCAGCGAGTGCGAACGCTTCACAAAACTCCGGCATCAGAGTCGTCGGGAGCGCCCGCCCTCGCTGGCGCTTCGGGTTAGTCTGGCATCGCAACACATGCAATCCGGCCCATTGACTGGCCGCGTTCGCCGCTATGGTCACTTCGGCCAGATGAGAACGGTGCCGTCGGAGCTGGCCGTGACCATGTTGCCAGTACGAGTCACTCGAACGGATGTCACCGAGCCGCGATGCGTGGTGGCTTCGTCGCGGCGGACGAGCGAGATCAAAAAGTCGGCAGCGAGCGGCGGATCATTTTCCTCGAGGACGGCGTCTTTCTGCCAATCCCAAAGCCGAGCGGTGCCGTCGGTGCCCCCCGTCAGCAAGCGATCGTCATCGGGCAGGAACGAAACTGAGTTGATACCCCCCAAGCCGTGTCCGCGAACGGTTGCATGTAACCTCGGCGGCTTGCCGGGAACAGGGACGAGGTTCCAAATCCAGCCGATGCTTTCGCCGGTGCCGGCGTCTCGGCCCCCGACCGCAACGAAATTGCCGTCCCACGAAAACGCGCCGCAGAGTTGATCGAAGTCGCGCCCCGAGTCGTCGGCATCGGCGACTGCGTTGTCCGCAGGCGGCTTGGGCAATTCGAGCGTCTCCGATTTCGGCGGGCCGTCCGGAGGAAAGCTCCAAACGCGCGGATGCGAGTCGTGTCCGACCGTCAGCACACGCGCGCCGTCGGCCGACCAAGTGCCGAAACGAACCGCACCTTCATGGCCTTTCAACTCGTGGATCATGCGAGCGACTTTGCGGTCGGGCAGCCACTCCCAGATTTTCGCGGTCTCGTCGTAGCTGGTGGTCAGAAAGCGGTACGAGCCGTTCGCGGGCGAGAACTCAACGCTGGTCACGATGCCTTGATGCGGATACTCGACTTTGTGCAACGGCCGAGCGAACAGGACGTGCTGCTCGTCGCCGTCGAAGATACGGACGGATCGGCCGCCGGTCACGACGAAGCGGCCGTCAGAGGAATAGCCGGCGGAGAACACCGGACCTTGCGGACGAAAGTTGACGAGATTGGCTCCGTCGTTCACTCGCCACAGAAAAGCCGCGTTGTGCGTTTGCGTGACGAGATGCAGCGGAGTCGGCTCATCGGGACGCAAAATCGTGGCGTACGGCTGTGCTCGATCGGCGTTGCCGTCGCTGTTATCGACACGCAAAGAGCTGGTGATGCGGTTCGCGTCGGAGTCGTAAAAGTGGATGAGGCCATCCGGCGTGGTGACGACCGCGAGCGTCCCGTTGGCGGCCCACGCGGGAACCGGAGCGCGGGCGGACTCCGAAACTGAACTCGCGGCGCTCTGACGAGTCACGTCGATGGCTTGTTCTTTGCCAGACTCGATCGTCCACAGCGAAACCTTGGTCTTTGGCTGGCCGTCGTCCGCTTTCTTGAGGGCCTTTTCACCTCGGCGAATCACACTGAGAAAACGATCACCGAGCGGACTGACCGCCAAACTGACGACCATTCCCTCGTGATCGAATTGACGGGCTCGCTGTAATGCCAAGCCGGAATCGGACTCGACGATGTTCCACAGCACGACACGACGATCGACGCCAGCGGTCAGCAATTGCGATCCGTCGCCGAGAAACTCCGCTTTGACCACTTCGCCGCTGTGCGAGTTGCGTTGGCGGCCGATGACTTTGCCAGTCTTCGCGTCCCAGAAAACGATGTAGCCTTCGCGATCGGCAGTCAGCAATCGCGAACTGTCGGGTGACACCGCGACGGTGGTGACGCGGTAACGATGCTGGCCATCGACGATCAAATCGGGCTTTGGCCGGCGGCTGTTCAGGACACGTTGCGTGTTCCAAAGTTGTGCCGAGTTTTTGCGGCCAGCGGTCAGAATCCATTCGCCATCGCGCGAGATTTCGACCACACCGTACATGCCGGTATCGGGCAGTGTCGCCAATTCGCGGCCAAATGAGTTGTCGTCGTCGATACGCGAGTCCCAAATCCGCATCGTCCCGTCGAAGCCGCTGGTGAGCAGTCGCTTGGCGTCCGGGAAAAAACGCATCGTGAACACGTCGTAGTCGTGCCCCTCGGCGAAGACGTTGTCGTTGAAGACCGCGGCCTGCCCGGTCACGGTGCCGACGGCTTCTCCGTTCGCACTGTTCCACGCGCGAGCCGTTTGATCTCGCGACGATGACAGGACTCGCGTTCCATCGCGACTGAACACGGCGGACAGGACCGAGTCGGTGTGGCCGGAGACGATCTTCACCGACTTCATGCCGGAGTCGGCGGGTTGAAAGAACGCCAACTCGAATTCCTTGTGGTGCGGGCGTCTTGCCTGCACCGGTGCAGGCGAGACGCCCACACCACAATCGTCATGCCACCGGAGGGCGAAAGGATCGGGGGTGACATGCTTCGGCACAAACGCCGTCGGCTCTGCATCTGATTTGGCCTTCGCGGGGTCTTCGAGCCAGTCGCGCGATTCGAGATAGGTCTTCAAATTCCAGACATGCACGTTCTGATCGTAGCTGCCGGAGACGATCAAGTCGGACGATTGCGGCAACGGAATGGCTCGGCGAACCGGGCCGCCGTGGCCGGCCAACACCAAGGCCGATCGCGTGTAGTTCGGCAGGTCGTCGGTCTCGCGGCGATCCCAGATCGTGATCGTTCCGTCATCACCGGCGGCCAGCATTCGCGAACTGTCCGCCGAGAACACCACCGAACGAACTCGCTCGACGCGGCTCGAATGCAGACCCAGTTTGATCGACTCGAAGTTGACCTTCTTGGAGTTCTTCGCGTCTTTGCTGTCGCGAGTATCCACGCGCCAGAGATGCAGTTCCGCAGCGGGACCGTTGCTGACAGCGAATTTTCCGTCGTCGGTCAACGCGATCGTCACGACGCCTCGATCTTGCTTGACCTTCCCTTCGGGCGGGACTTGAAACGTGCGCAGCGAGATCAGTTCCAGATCGTTTTCACTGGCCTGCACCTCCCAGGCGTAGGCCACTCCGCTGGAGTCGGCTGGCGAAGAAGTACCAGCGACCAGGAACTTGCCGTCACGCGACCAATCAACGCACTGAGCCGAGTACATCACTTTTTCGCTGACGAGCACGCGAGCATCGGCGATCGACCAGAGCTTCACCGTGCGATCATCGCTACCGGAAACCAGTCGTTTTCCGTCGTCCGCAAACTTCAGCGTGTTGACCGCGCTGTCGTGACCGTTCAATTCCACTGGCGGCTGATCGCCGGAGAGTGTCCACACCAGAATCTTCCCGTTGTCTCCGGCCGCCGCGACCGAGTTTCCGTCGGGCGACATCGTGACGACTCGTTGTCGCGAGCCAAATTCGAGACGCCGCAAAGGTTCTTCGAGCAACTTGCCCGATTCATCGACCGACCAGACGACGATGTGGCCGGCGCTGTCACCAGCCACGAGCTTCCGGCCATCGCGGCTGAGGCCAATGGATTCCACCGGCTTCGACAGCGACACCGCCTGCGGCGCATTGACCGTGTTCCACAATTGCTCCCATTCTTCTTTGCAACGCTCCTTGTACTTGCCCTTGAGATCCTCCAGCTTTTTGCGAGCCTCCTTGTAGTTGCCTTCTTGCACGAAGCGATTTGCCGAAGCTAAACCAGCAAGGTAACTGGCTTTTTCCTGCTCTTTTTCCGCTTTCGCTTTCGCGATGCCGGCGGCGAGCGCGGCGGCTTCGGCGTCCTTCTTGGCGAGATCGGCTTTCTCTTTGGCGGCGTTGGCCTCGTTGAACGCGATGAGCGCTTTCTCGGTGTCCTTCTTGGCGACTTCGAGTTTCGCGTTTGCCTCTTTCGTGGCGTCATTCGCTTTTTCAGTGGCGGCTTTCGCGGCGATCAATTTTTCTTCGGCATCGGCCTTGGCGATGTTGGCGGTGTCGAGGTCTTTCTTGGCTTTCTCAGTAGCGACCTCCGCCGCCTTCATCGCGACTTCGGCATCCGCCTTGTCTTTCTCCGCCTTCGCCTTCGCTTCGTCCGCCGCGATCAATGCTTGCTGAGCCGCTTGCAAGTTGAATTGGAATCGAGCGGCAACGGCCAACAGGCCGAAGACCGCCACGATCAAGACGGCGGCCGCGATCTTCAGGAACTTCATCACCCGGACGCGGCCTTCGCGTTCCTCGCGAGCCTTCACCAATTGCGTTCGTGTTTCGGTATGCGATTCGGCGTTCGTGTCGAGCACCGATAGTCCAAGGTCGAAATCGCCTTTGGTCATCGCGAGCTTCGCAAAGTGCAACTGAGTTTCGGTGAGTCCTTCGCGAGCGTGCTGATTGCCAGGCCACTCACGCAGCGATTCGTTGTACAGAGCCAGCGCGTTTTGATAGTTCGAGTAGCCAATGGCCGGGGCATCGGCGGCGGGTTTGGTTTCCGTCGTGACGACCGTCGTGAATTCTTTCGCTCGCTCCACCAGCGTGCGGCTGGCGGCGTGCTTTTGGTACTCTCGGATCGCGTTCTGGAATTCGACAACCGTCGGATACCGATCGTCGGCCTTGGTGGCCATTGCCTTCCTCGCAATGTCGATCAACTCGCCAGAGTGCTCCGTCTCACGGATGATGTTCTCGACGACGACACGGCGAATCTCGGCCATCTTCGCTCCGGCCGACTGAGTCTTTGACTGAGTGGATGCGAAGTCGTGCGGTGGCAGACCGGTCACCGCTTCGAACAGCATTGCCCCCAAAAGGTAGATGTCGCAGGCGGGGCCAATCTTGTTGAGCGGTCCAGTGATCAACTCCGGTGGCATGTAGGCGGGCGTACCGGAACCGAGTCCGGCGGTCGTCGCCAGTGGCAGACGGCCTTTGCCTTCACCGAACGGCAGTGCCAAACCCCAGTCGAGCACGATCGTTTCGCCGTAACCACCCAGCATCACGTTTTCAGGCTTGAGGTCGCGGTTGACGATATTCCGCGAGTGAGCGAAGGCCATCGCGTCCGAAACCTTCATCAGTACTTCGAGGTTTTCCTCAAGCGTCATGTCCTTGATGCGCTTGTGCCAGCCGTCTCCGCGAACCCATTTCATCGTGTAGAACATCGAGCCGTCGGGAGCTTCGGCGATCTCATAAATCGGGACGATATTCGGATGAAACAAGTCGGCCGTGACGACCGCTTCGGACACGAACATGTCGGAGCGGTGCTTGATGACTGAGCCATAGGTGCCGCTGGCCTTGAGCTTTGATGCTTGTGCGTCCGGCATCGGCTTGAGCGTTTTGAAGACGACTTCTCGGCCAAGCGACTGCTGTTTGGCGACGTAGACGACACCCATGCCGCCCTCGCCGAGCACCTTGACCAGCTTGAAGTCGGCACGCGGAATTCTGCCGTAACTCAATCCCGTGATCTGACGCACCGCGATATTCAGGTCGTCTTTTTCGATGCCATCAGGCTTGTTCGAATCTCCCACTTGCGTCCCTTGGACGGAAGTGAGTCCACCGGCTCGCGTGGCCTGCGAAGTGAACTGCGTCCCGCGCGATTGCGGCGCATCGGAGCCAGCCATCGTGCGACCGATGGGAATCTTTGGCTTGGCTGGCGTGGGTGGAGGAGGGGTGTTTTGCTCCGCCGCGCTGTCCATACCGACGATCGTCTTGCCGTCGAAATCTTCTTGCGGCAACGTGTCGCCATCATCGGTCATCGTTGCGGCGAACGAATCGACCTGGATCGTCCTGCCGAAATCGTCACCGCTGTCCTCTGGAGATGCCGAATCGAGAGCCACCATCGTCTTGTCGGTGTCATTCGTACCGTCGCCCGGTTCGTTCAACGCTTCAACAGACATCGTCTTGTCGTAGTCGTCCTCGGCAGAACCACCTTCATCTCCCGCAGCGGAGTCCATCACCATCGTCTTGCCAGAGAAGTCCTCGTCATCCGAGTCATCTCCGGCGAGTGCTCCATCGGGCATCGTCTTGCCGTAGTCGTCAGCGGATGGAGGTGCTCCGCCGTCATCGCTGAGCATCGTCGCGCCCTCATCGGGCACGGACGAGCCGTCGTCGCCGATCATTGTCGCACCTTCATCCGGCGCGGACGAATCGTCATCGCTGACCATCGTCGCGCCTTCATCGGCAACGGACGGTTCGTCACCGATCATGGTTGCCGCATCGTCAGGCGATTCCGAATCCTCGAAGCCCCCTTCTGGCAAGGTCTTGTCGAAGACTCCTTCCGGCAGAGTCTTGTCAACTGAGGTCTCCGGCGGAGCACTGTCAAACGAGTCTTCAGACAGCGTCTTGTCGAAAGCGCCCTCTGGCAAAGTTTTGTCAAACTCACCGTCTGCCGGCCGCTTCGGATCGCCAGAATTGGAGGGCTTCTGATCGCCTGGATTGCTCATAAATTCAGTCTCGCGAATCGGAGGATCGCTGCTTCAACCCGTCGCGCGTCGGCCGGGGCATTTCTTAGCGCATGCAGGTCATGCCGCAGCAATCTACCGGTTGAGGCAAGACGTCTCCAACCCCTTTCGGCGAATCGGAGACAGTCACGGCACGACCGCTCCACAAAGCGGGTTTTTTCGTAACGACCGGAGCAATCCGGGAGAAATCAGCCCGATCCGGCAATGAGCGACACATCAGCCGGCCGTGAATTCGCGAGCCGCTAGAGACGAGCGGGGGGCCGAAAGGCAGGCCCACCAGCGCGGGGATCACGAAACTTCAATGATGATCGTCGATCTCTTCAACAAACCACAGCACCGATCCCAGCGGGATATGGACCGGCACGCGGCGAGTCCCTTTGAGTTGCTCGACGATCAAGCAGCCGTCTTCAACCGATGTCAAAATCCCTTTGATGGGATTCGCTCCGGCCAGCCGCAACGAAACCAAGACGGTTTTGCCCAACAGTTTGCGGATCATCTCGTTCATGGCATCACCTCGTCACCGCGAAGGGGGCTACCAACGAAAGAGCGCGGTTCCCCAGGTCAACCCCGCACCGAAGCCGCACATGAGAACGGTATCGCCAGATCGAATACGTCTAGCACGAGAAGCCTCGTCCAATACCAAGGGGATCGAACCGGCGGACGTGTTTCCATAACGATCCACCTGCATCAAAACTTTTTCGCGAGGAACGCCCAGCTTCTCGACCACATGATCCAGAATGCGCGCGTTCGCTTGATGCAGCAAGAAGCACGACACGTCTTCGAGCCGCGTACCCGACTTTTCGAGCACCAGCCGAATCGTGTCCTCGACGACTCGCACTGCCCACATAAAGACGTTCTTGCCGTCCATGTTCAAGAACTGCCGGCCGGCCGTGACGTCGTCGATCGACACAGGATTTCGAGACCCAGCGGCCGAACATTCCAACAACGGCCCCCCGCCACCATCGGAACCGAGCTGATAGCTCAACAAACCTTGTTCAGACGAACCACGCGAGACCAACACCGCGCCGGCTCCGTCACCGAACAGCGGAGCGATCTTCTTGTCGAGCGGATTCACAATCCGGCTGCAACAATCGGCTCCGATGACCAGCGCCAGTTTGCTATTGCCGGTCGCAACGTACTGCGACGCCGTCGCCAGCGAGTACACAAACCCCGAACACGCGGCTGACAAATCGAACGCCGGCACGTCGAGTCCCAGCTTCTCTTGGACGAGACACGCGGTCGAGGGGCAAAGATGATCCGGCGTAAACGTGCCAACAACCAGCAAGTCGATGTCGGCGGCCTGCACGCCGGCGTTATCGATCGCGCGTTTCGCGGCTTCGACCGCGAGATCGCTCGTGGCCTGATCGCGCGAGGCGTGACGTCGAGCGAAGATACCGGTTCGTTGCTCAATCCAATCGGGATCGAAGCCATAGCGTTCTCGCAGGTCCGCGTTCGTGACGATGTTGTCCGGCACATACGAGCCGCTGCCAACGATCTGCACGCCCATCAGTGAGCAAGTGCGGCGAGAGATCGCGCGCCGCGCGACCTTTGGAGCCGCAGAGCGACGTTCGCGCTCCACCGGTCTGCTCGGTGGCGCGAGTTGTGAAGTCTGCTCACAGGCGACTTGCGCGCCGGCGGTCTGCACCACGAAATCCATCGACGTCGTGGCGCGAGCCGTCTGCAACTCGGAAGCGGATTCGAGACTTGATTCAGACGGAATCAAGTCCACAAGCGAGCCGGGTCCAACCGGCAAGGTACTCGTTTGCATGGACGCATTGTCCTGAGCCCGATCACGTCAGTCGAAGTGGTTTCAACAGTTCCCAGCCGCTGAGCAAAACAGACCGACGGTTCAGGCGGTCGCAGTATATCTGTCACCATTTCGGAAGCCAGAGTTGTGACGCGATGATTTGTCACGAATTTTCAGAAGGCCATCAACAAGCCGCCAACAACCTCACAGACGAGCCCAATGACGATCAACCAAACCTCCGACGTCTCGACCGGCACCGGCATCGCCATGCGGACTCTCTGAGAACCCCACGCGAGCGTGGCAAGAAACTGAAAGGCCAGCCCCGCCAACCCGAGAAGTAGCCCGATGCCAGCGATGGACATCCTCGTCTCCCACCGGCTCAGTGCTTGCTCACCCCATCGCCTTCGCGACCGCTGCCTTCGTCTTTTCCAAGCCAGTCTTAGCCACCTGCAAGGCGTCTTGCTTCCAGTACTCCGGGTTGAACAGCTCCAGCGACAACACAATCGGCCGATCCGGTCGGATCACCGATCGTAGAATTTCGGACATCGGAGCAATGCCGTCTCCCGGATAAACGCGGTCTTTGTCGGCGATTTTGTCCCTCGGCAGATCGGCCGGATAGTCGTTGACGTGGAAGACCTGCACGGCCGCGCTGCTCAACAGTCGCAGCCCCTCAAAGCCGGAGCCACCTTTGAAGAGATGGTAAATGTCCGGCAGGATCGTGGCGTCTGGGTGAGCCGACTCCAGCACGACAAAGGCCGTTTCGCCGAGACGGGACAGGGCTTTCGAGAACCCCCAGACTTCGCACTCTGGCACAATCCCGAACTGTCGACCGAGTTCACAAAGCTGCCGATATCGCTCGGCCGCCTTCATCAGATCGACCGGCCCCTTGTCGTGAGCACCGACCGGTGGGGCCGCGATCCGCTTGCCGCCGAGTTGCTGCAACGAGTCCATGTCCCGCTTGGCTTCCTCGAATCCCTTGGCCCGTTCGGCGTCGTCATCGACGATCCAGCGAGCAAACCCGATCGCACTTTCGACCGTCAGTCCCAGGTCACGAATTTTTTTGCCGAGGTCTTTCAGCGATCCGCCGTTCTTGACGAAGTCGTTGATCGTCCCCATCCACGGTTCGATCGCGTCATAGCCGGCTTCCGCGGCGATCTCGACTTCGCGAGCCAGCCCCACCTTCTGCCCGCGAATCGTGCTGGTGTTGAGGCTGTATTTCACGGCTCCCGCCGGCTTCGCGGCTGGAGTCTCGGCCCGCAACCCACTCGCCGCCGACAGTACGCCCGCTCCCAACAACGCTCTTCGAGTCAAACCTTGCTCGCTCATGTTTTCCTGCTCCCGCGTGGATTTCGATTCCGTTTGCCAGCGGCACAAGCTATCTCGCGCCAGCGACGAGAGCAAACCGCTGAAGTGGGTAGGACCACGATTCTTGGCAACGTAGCCGCCTCGCTCCTGCGAGGTGGAGCAAGTTGATAATGAGCCACGATTCGGGAATCGATCCTCATGGCTCTGCCTCGCGGGAGCGAGGCAGCTACGTTGGTTCGACCGCTGCCAGGATGAGATGACGCACCCACTGAATTCAGGCCCGGCTTTGACGGTCGCTTGGCGGAAAGCGAGCGATAAGATGTGCCGCTCATTTCCGCCTGTCCGCCCGTCACAACAGGAGTCTGGTCGTGATTCGTTCCGTTGATTGCTTGCGTTGCGTCGTTGTTGTTTTTTGGATTCTTGCCGCTCGGCCCATCACGGCCGAGGACCGCGTGCCGCCGAAGGTTCGCGAGGTCATGGACTCGGCGAAGTACAAGCAGGCGCATTGGGGCTTGCTGGCCGTCGATCTGAAGTCCGGCGAAGTGCGGTACGAGTTGAACTCGGCCAAGCTGTTCGCACCGGCGAGCACGACGAAATGCTTCTCGGTCGCGTGTGCTCTCGACGCTTTCGGAGCCGACCATCGCTTTGAAACGCCGATCGTGCGACGCGGCGAGGTCAACGACAAAGGCGAACTGGCCGGCGACTTGATCCTGATCGCCAGCG
>CAZILR010000080.1:0-12385 GCA_964539995.1 uncultured Planctomyces sp. | reverse complement strand
GTTCGCGACGTGATCGCCAAGGCGGACGTGTTCGGCCGACAACAAACCTCGACGCGAGTCGTCGTCGATCTCCAGCCGAGTGCCGACGACGCCGAGTTGCACCTGGTGCTGACCGGAGCCATTCACAGCGACACCGTCGGCGTGACATCGCAGGCCGCCGTCAAAACGCTCGGCCGGCACGATGTGCTGGCGATCAAGCCGGTGATGTTCGACGGCTATCAAATCACGACCAGGCGACCGCAAGTGCGGGTCGATGTCCACAACGAGCACGTCGCCGCAGCGACCGCGTTCGACGGGACTCTGTTTGGCGGAATGGCTCGCAACACCGCGATCAAGACGGCGAACAAAAAGAAATCTCAAGTCGATGCCGAGACTGCGGAGCATCTCTCGGCTCAGCTCGGCCCGCAGTTCAATCGAGAAGCGGATCGGCAGCTCGCGCAATTCAATCGCGAATGGCGTGACGGTTTGCGTTCGCGATTCGGCAATCTCTGGCCGCAACGACTCACAGCCCGCTCGACCGATTCGGACTTGGTGTTGTCGGCCGCCTGGTCCGATGCCCCGGCGATGAGTTGGCAGCAGGTCGATCAATCGGGTTCGACTCGTCGCCGTGTGACCAACAGCGACGACGTCACCGTCTGGCTGCACGAGTCGGTGATCAACGCTTGGCTCCGAACGCTCGATCTCGGCGGCAAGACGATGACCGAAGCGGAACTGCGCGGCGTGCTCGAATCATTCGTCGTGAAACTTGGTGGCCGAGTGCAACAGAAAGCGACCGACAAAAAGCTTACCGCCCAGCCGTTGCCGGGAGCCGCGCCACTGATTCGGCTTGGCAAGAACGACCCGGTGCGAGTCGCGATCGCGGACGGCGAAGTGCGATTGATCGTCGTGGCCGGAATCGAAGTCGCTGGCCAAACGGTGCTCGCTCAAGACGAGATCACCTTGCCAATGACGTCGAAGCTGGAACGTGGTGACTGGCATCTGACTCCGGGACAACTCGCCTTCGCCAAGGCGGACACCGGTGTCTCGTTGGTCGGCATGGTCGAGACGATGGCTCGTACTCAACTGGCCGCCGCGATTCCGGAGATCACCTTCCCCGATGCGATTCCGGTGCCGCTGGTTTCCCCGAATCAGCGTCTGACGGCCATGCGACTCGCCCGCGCCGAAGCATCGTCGGGCTGGCTGGAGTTCTCGTTAGCCTTTGGCTCCACCCCCCAACCGATTCGCGAACCGCAGCTTCGCCAGCCTCAACCCGAAGAATATCTGCCGGTCGAACAATTCCGTTCCGAGCCAGTACCGGTCTCACCACCCCGCTTGCGAGCACCGACTGATTTCGAATCGCGCCGTGACCGCAGCTTCTTCCGGTAGAAACTTCGTCGGCCCCCGCTGTCAACGATGCCGTTGGTGGGCCGGCGCGGCGAAACGCCGCTGGTCCCACCCTACAAACGCATCACCGGCCGATGTCTTCTGGGACGTGTTGCAACCACTCCAGCAGCACACGGGCGACTTTGACGAGGCTCGCGCCGCTGCATTGAGTCGGCTTGTCGTTCGTCGTGTGCCAGGCCGGATAATCGAAGTCGATCAGGTCGGCGGTCGGAATTTTGGCGATCTCATTGAGCGGCACATGGTCGTCGTTGATCTCGTGCGGATGCGGCTTCGAGAGGAACTCCTTGACGCCGAGTTGCCGCGCCGTCTGCCAAATACTGGCGGTGACCTTCGGAGCAAACTTCTGGCTGAGCGGCTCGATGGGGATCGTCAGCTTCTTGTCACCGATCATGTCCACGAGCACTCCGCAGACGTACCGATGTTGCGGCGGCTGGTCGCGGTATTGTTTGGCGAAGTGCTCGCTGCCCAGGAAGAACTTGCCACCGTCGCGCTGGAAGATGAACTCTTCGCCGTCGAAGAAGACCATGTCCACGCCAAACGTCGGCTTGATCGCTGGCAGCGAATGTCCCATCTCCATGAACAACGCCACGCCACTGCCGCCGTCGTTCGCTCCGAGGAATGTCCCCTTCGGCCGAAACTGATCGCGATCGGGAAACGGCCGCGTGTCGTAGTGACAACAGAGCAACACCCGCTCCTTCGCCTGCGGATGCCACGACACGATCAAGTTCTTCATCCGCACCGGAGTCCCTTTCTGCGGATGCGGCGTGTCGAATTCCTGCAAACTGACCTGAGCACCCAGCTTCGAGAAGTGCGTATCGAGCAACTCCTGTTGCTTCGTCATTCCGACCGAAGCACTCGGCCGTGGCCCCAGCTTGCAAATGTCTTCGAGGTAGCCGAACGCGCGTTGTGGATCGAGGTTGGCGGCTGGTTGCTCCGCCGAAGCGAGAGTGACCATGAAAGCAACTTGCATCACAACGATAAAAAACTTGTTGGGCACCTTGGCACTCCACGCAACGACGACGGGAATTATCGTTTGAACTGCACGATGCGGACTTCGCCGTCGAAGTTGATGGACGATAGCTCGTCACGCATCCATTCCAGAACTCGCACTGCTTTGCCACCACCGGAACCAGCGCCGATCAGCGGGAAAGCAATCGACCTGTAGCCGTTTTGCGTCGCCAACGCCATCGCGTTCCGCACAGAATCTCGCACAGATCGCTCGGTTGATCGCCAGAGCAGGTTGATTCCAGCCACATGAATGATCGCCTTAAACGGCAGCCGCCCGGCTCCAGTCACGACTGCGTCGCCTAACGGGATCGCACGCATTCGACCCAGCTCGCGAAACGGTTCCAAGCCTGCTCGACGTTTGATCGCGCCGGAAACACCTTGAGGCAACAGCAACCACCACGGAATCACGTTCCGATTCCAGGCGTTGACGATCACCTCGACATCCTGATCGAGCAGATCACCTTCAACAACCACGAGATTCATGCGACGACTCAATAAGTTGGAGCGAGGCTGATCCACTGTCATGCTGGCGGAGGCGATTCTGGCTACCTAAGTTGCACTCGGTCAAATGGTGAGGTGAGTCTCCGGTTGTTGTCCAAGCCCGTGGAGGGGTCATTCATGCCAGTTCAAAGTACACGACGAGAGTTCTTAGCGGTCGGTGCGGCTACGATCATCGGAGCAGCCATGACGTCGTCGCGGGCTGCTTGCGCGGTGGCTCCGAAGGTTGAAGTTCTGGAACGTCGGGTCATCAGTTGGAAGCCGCCGCTGTATCACGGGTGGCCGACGTTGGCTCGGCGGAAGAATGGGGAGTTGTTGTTGGTCTTCTCCGGTGGGCGCGAGAAGCATGTCTGTCCGTTTGGGCGAGTCGAGTTGATGCGGTCGCACGATGATGGCAAGTCGTGGGGCTGGCCGCAGGTGTTGCTCGATGGGCCGATTGATGATCGCGATGCGGGTGTCGTCGAGACGGCGAAGGGATCGTTGCTCGTGACGACGTTCACGTCGCTGGCTTACGAGGCCGAGATGCAGAAGATGGAAAAGAAGTCGCTGCCTCCCGGTAAAGAGAAGGACGAGCACGACAAGCTGTTGGCCGAATGGCATGCGGCTCACGGACGAATCACGGCGGAACAACGGCAGAAGGAAGTCGGCACCTGGATGATTCGTTCGACCGACGGTGGAGTGACTTGGTCAGCGCGGTACGCGGTGCCGCTCAACAGTCCGCATGGGCCGACGGTGTTGCGTGATGGGCGGCTGATCTACGCGGGAAAAGCGTTGTGGAAAGACGACCGCATCGGCGTGTGCGAATCGAAAGACGACGGCGTGACGTGGGACTGGCTCGCGACGATTCCCACTCGGCCGGGCGATGATCCGAAGCAGTATCACGAACTGCACGCAGTCGAAGCATCGAACGGAACTCTGCTCGCACACATTCGCAACCACAACAAGCCGAACGAGCGCGAGACACTGCAATCGGAATCGACCGACGGCGGACGAACGTGGTCGGTGCCGCATTCGATCGGCGTGTGGGGTTTGCCTTCGCATTTGCTGCGTCTGCGTGACGGTCGTTTGCTGATGAGCTACGGGCATCGACGCAAACCGCTCGGCAATCTTGCGCGAGTGAGCGACGACAACGGTCGCAGTTGGAGCGAGCCGCTGACGATCAGCGACGATGCAATCTCAGGCGACATGGGGTATCCCTCGACCGTTGAGTGCGATGACGGCACGCTCGTCACGGTGTGGTACGAGTTGCTGGCTGGCTCACCATTTTCGCAGTTGCGTCAAGCACGCTGGCGATTGAGTTGAAAAAATCCCAATTTCCAAAACCCAATGTCCAATGAAATCCCAAAGATCAAATTTCAAATCCCAAACTTGCAGCACGATTCGCAGCGTTCATTGAGGCTCGTCCGGAATTCGCACACGTCACAGACCATGTGATTGATCCTTGGGATTTCGTCATTCCTTGGACATTGGGTTTTGGATCTAGGGATTTATCTCCGGCAACATTTGCCGCGAACTCAGCATTTTTGCGAATCTGGAAAAAACTCTCAAAAAAGCGGAGCAAGACCCGTTGACCCTTTTCGTGAGGATGTCATAGGTTCCCGCCCACATCTCTCCGGCACGGGCGTCCCGCTCGCGCCACGGTTTCTTGTCGGTCACTTTCCATTCTTTCCTGTCCCCTCAGAGCCTCTCCCACCCGCGGCGACTCGCCGGCATCACGCACACCCTGAGACTGTCTTTGTTGACCGTCGATGCTGACACGTCGCTGATCTCTCCCGCCAGTTGGTTTCAAGGAGGAACTTACTTTGCGTAAGGCACTCGGACTTCTCGCCTGGACGTCGTTGGCCGCATCCGGCCTGTGGGCCACTCTCCCCGGAGGGACCACGCGACCCGCGTCGGCTGATCAGCCGGCGTCCACGACTCCCGTTGCGGATCGTGGCTCGTCCCTCAGTCGCATCAATCCGTTCTCTCGGTCGCGGTCGAACAAGCCGACGACCAGCAAGGAGAACGACGCCTCGTATCGCGAGCAGGCGGACAAGCTGCTCAAGGAAGCCCAGGCGTTGGCACTGCGAGGCGATCTCGCCGGTGCTCGCCAGTTGGCCGAGCGGGCGCAGTCGTTCCCGGTCGAGTGGGGTCCGAAGGATCGCTCGCCGGAGAAGTTCATCGCCCAGCTCGACGCCAGCATGTCGTACCGCGCGCCAGAGACAGCGATCGCGGCGAAGCCGAGCGTTAAGCCGAACACTTCCACGGCCGCTGCCAGGAGAACCGCTCCAGCAGAGAGCACGAGCAAGCCGACGGCCAGAGAAGTTTTGGGACTGGACGCCGCCATTGCGAAGGCACCCACGGCCCAACCGATTCAGCAAGTCAACAGCGAAGAGTCGCTCGAAGAATCCATTGAGGTGACCGAGCCTACGATTGAGGAGACGATCGAGGAGCCGATTGCCGAAGCCCCCGCTCCGTCCGCGAAACGCCCGGCTGGTCCGGTCTCCACCGAGAAGATGGCGGCGGCCAAGTCTCTGATGCAGCAAGCTCGTCGAGACCTCGCGAAGGGAGACATCGCGGCGGCCCGTGACAAGGCCGAGCAGGCGTCCGAGATCGACGTGGCCTATACCGTTTTCGATCAGCGACCAGAACAACTCCTGGCGGAGATCGACCGACAAGCGAACAACGTGGGCGAAGGCGCGCCACGCACTCAGAACCTCGCGCAGAATCAGAAGTCCGCCACATCGAAGAAGGCACCGATTTCGGAGCCAGTGTTTGATGAGGATGAACCGCTGCCAGCCAAGAGACCCGTGGCAGTGACTACGAAAAAGGTGGCGGCATCACCGTTCGCCGAGGAACCTGCTTTTGATGAAGAGGTTGCCGAGACGAAGCAACCATCGACGGCGGAGCTGCCGCCCGTCAACAACGACAAGCAACTGGCTCAGCAACTGCTGAAGCAGGCTCAGGCCGCGGCCAGCAAAGGTGATTTGGAACAGGCTCGGACGCTCGCGTTGGAAGCCAAGGATCTGGATGTCACCTACAACTTGTTTGATGTGCGGCCGGATCAGGTATTGGCTTCCGTGGACCGCGCGTCGAACAACCTGACGATTGCGAAGAAGAACTCGAAGGCCAAATCCGCCGCGAAAGAGTTGGTGGACACAGTTGCCCCGCTCGCGAAGCCGTCCAACCTCCGTGAGCCGGCGTTTGATCTCGACGACTTGCCCGCAACGGGCGCGTCATTGACGGGCAACGTGCAGGACGCCGCCGATTCGATTCAAAATCAAGCGACGAGCACGGTTCGTCGGCAAGCCGCTTCGGTGAAATCACTCGAAGAGGAAATCGCCGAGCAGTCTGAACAAGGAGCGGCTCGTATCGCGGCGGCCGGCAAGGCCGCGTCCAACCTCGCGAACAAGGCGAGTGAAACGGAAGACCAAGCGACGGCGAAAGTTCGTCAGCAGGCGATGACCGCACTCCAGCAAGCTCGGCAAGAACTGCAAGCGGGCCGGCTCGACGTGGCGCGTCAGAAGGCGCTCGCGGCGCAGAAACTCAACGCGACCTTCGGGCTGTGGGACGACCGTCCCGAGGCTCTGCTGGAAGAGATCAATCGGCTGGCTGAAGCTCCGAAGACGACTCCGTCGAAGAAGACCGACTCCAATGACTCGAAGGCCCGCGCGATGGCCTTGTTGAAGCAAGCTCGCGCCGACCTGCAAGCGGGCCGAGTCTCGGACGCTCAGGAGAAGGCCACGCAAGCCTCGGAAATGAACGTCGCGTTCGACGTGTTTGATGATCGTCCTGAATCTGTCTTGGCGGCGATTCAACGAGCGGCTCGCAACACGGCGGGCACTCCGAAGCCGTCGTCCATTGAGTCGGGCTTGACGGCCAAACCGTCCACGTCCATTGCGAAGACGACGCCTTCCAAGTCCCTGGTGGAGCCAACATCCGCCGCGATTGAATCCGAAATCGAACCACTGCCAGTGTCGTCCGCCGAGGATGAATCGGAGTCGAACAACGTGGCCGTGATCCATCCAGAAGGCCCCTCGGTTGAGCAGCTCTTCCGCGAAGGTCAGATCCATCTGCAAAGCGGCAACAAAGCCGCCGCGTATCAAGCGTTCGTCCGAGCGTATCAGTCTGGTCAGAAACTCGACGGTCGCCGTAGTCAGCAATTGCAGGAGTATCTGCGAGAACTCAGCCCACGTCGCAAGCCGATCCAACTGGTGGGTGGTCAGGCGACGCAACTGACGGATGGTGACACGACGGACGTTGCGTCCGAACCGCGTCCGCTCGACATCGCTGCCGAGCGACAGAAAGTGCAAGTTGATCGGCTGCGCAGCGAAGTGCTCAATGCCGTCTTCCGCGCCGACCGATTGCGTGAAAAAGACCCCGCCAAGGCGATCGAGATTCTCGACCAGGCGATGGCCAATGTCGAAAGCGCGCCGTTGGAGAAGCAGGTCACGGCCTCACTGGCCACGACGCTGCGGAAGACTCGCGCCGAGATCGAAGGCTTCCAGAAGCAGATGGAGCCGAATCTCATCCAGGCGAAATACAATGACGAGGTCAAAGAGAGCATCACTCGTGACCGCAACCGGAAGGTGCGGGTCGAGCGTGAGTTCGCCAATCTCGTGAAAGACTTCAACGAGCGAATGGATCAAAAGAGCTTTGCCGAGGCCGAAGTTCTCGCCAAACAAGCGAAGGAACTCGATCCGGACAATCCGGTTTCTGAGGTGATGGTTTTGAAATCGGTCCTCGCCCGACGCAACGAAAACATCAACAATCTGAAGTCGGCCAAGGAAAATGGATTCGTTCAAGCCCTCGACAGTGTTGATTGGTCCTCCGTTCCGTTCGACGATCGCGTCTCGGTTGAATTCGGTAAGACTTGGGATGAGATCACCAAGCGTCGCAAGGGCAAGTATGGCACTGACGTGCGCATCCGCACGCCGGAAGAGCAGCGGATTGAAAACAGCCTAACGCGACCGGTCACGCTCTCCTTCGAGAACGCGCCGCTCAAGCAAGTGATCACGCATATTGCCACGATTGCCGACGTCAATGTCGTGCTCGATGAATCGGGCCTGGCGGATGAGAGTCTCACCATCAGCACTCCGGTGTCGATCGATGTACAAGGGATTCAATTGAAGAATGCCCTGGCGCTTCTGCTCGAACCGCTCAACATGGGTTACACGATCAAGAATGAAGTGCTGAAGATCACCAGCGACCAACGGCTGCAAGGCCAAGCGGTGGTGGTGACGTACTCGGTGGCCGACTTGGTGGTGAATATCCAGCCAGGACAGCCGAACACGATCAACTTCGGAGGCGCAGGAACCGTTCCGAGTAATGTCGCCGGCCAAATGAGCGTGCCATCGACCGGTGGCTTGCAAGGTGGACAGTTCCAGATCAGCAGTCCCACCAACAGCTCCAGCCCCTGGAGTTCCAGTTCGTCTCCGAATTGGCAAAACAATGGAGGCGGGCCATCTCCGCACGACTTCCGTGCGTTGATCGACCTGATCACTTCGACGTGCGAACCGAATTCGTGGGAAGAGGTCGCTGGCAACGGTCACATCAAGGGGAACGAGACCACGTTGAGCCTCGTCATCCGTCAGACTCAGAAAGTTCACGACGAAATTCGTGACCTGTTGGAGCAACTGCGTCGTCTGCAAGACTTGCAGGTGACGATCGAAGTTCGATTCGTGTCGGTGTCGGATAACTTCTTTGAACGAATTGGCGTCGATTTCGACTTCGACCTGCAAGACAGCCTGGGGGGACCAAACCTGTACAGCGGACAAACTGCTGGACAGCAAGGGCAGGGTGGTGGCCAAGGCGGCCAGCAAGGTCAGCAACAAGGTGGTTTGATTCCGATTCCGCCATTCGGCACGCTGCTGCCGAGTCAGCAGCAGGGGCAACAGCAACAGGGCCAGCAAGGTCAGCAAGGTCAGCAACAAGGCCAGCAGGGTCAGCAAGGTCAAGCTGGTGGAACATTCTTCACTCCTGGGCCGCAACGCGAGTTGACGGATCGCGACAACTATGGCAATGGTCAAGTCGTCGGATTGAGCAGCGCTCAGTCGTTTACCCAAGACATGGACATCGCGTTCCGACAAGGCTCGTTCGGCATCGGTGTGCCGGACTTCGGTCGATTCGATGCCAACGCCGGTGTGAATATCGGCTTCGCAATCCTCAGCGACATCGAGACCTTCTTTTTCATCAATGCCGCTCAGGGCGACCGCCGCAACAACATCATGAGTGCTCCGAAAGTGACGCTCTTCAACGGTCAAACGGGAACCGTTTTTGACGGAACGACTCGGCCATTCGTGACGGCGTTGATTCCAGTCGTGGGTGCGTTCGCGGTGGGCTATCAGCCGCAGATCACTCAGGTTCAAGAAGGTGTCGGCATGTCCGTGCAAGCGGTTATCTCGGCGGATCGCCGTTACGTCCGACTGGCCGTGACGCCGTTCTTCTCAACCATCCGCGAAGTGACCTCGTTCACGTTCGTGTCGGCTGGACAAGGTCAGCAACAAGGTCAGCAAGGCCAAGGCGGCCAAGGCCAAGGCGGCCAAGGTGGCGGCCAGCAGGGCTTTGGCGGTATCGGTGGTGGTGCCGGCATGGAATACGGTGGCGTCTACAACCACGGCCTGTTCGGCCAAGCGATGGGAGATCGAACCGATCTGGCGATGGCCGCTCAAACCGGCTTCGGCGGCATCGGCGGTATCGGTGGTGGTGGTCAAG
Source organism: uncultured Planctomyces sp. (assembly GCA_964539995.1). GTDB lineage: Bacteria > Planctomycetota > Planctomycetia > Planctomycetales > Planctomycetaceae > SXKJ01. The sequence goes on along the minus strand of CAZILR010000080.1, from coordinate 2,803 downwards.
GCGGTGGTGGCTTCGGTGGCGGCGGCGGTCAAGGCGGCGGCCAACAAGGCCAAGGTGGCTTCCAAGCGGCCGGTGCTGGTGAAATCACCGTGCAGCAGCCAGTCATCGCGAGCACGAACGTCTTCACGACCGTGGCCGTGCCGGACGGCGGCACCGTGTTGCTCGGTGGTGTGAAACGTCTGAGCGAAAGCCGCAACATGGCTGGTGTGCCGATCCTCAACAAGATTCCGTACCTCAGCCGTCTGTTCAAGAACACCGGCGTCGGTCGCGAAACTCAGAGCTTGATGCTGATGGTCACTCCCCGCATCGTGATTCTCGAAGAAGAAGAATCACTGCTGGGCATCCCGCAGTAGTCTGAAGTCAGTCAATCCCACAACCCTGAGGCCAACTGTCTCATTGTCGCTCAGGGTCCGGGGCCGTCGCGGATGGCGGGAGTTCGCGGCGGCCCTTTTTTTGTTTCTGATGAGCGTGTCCGTTTGAAGTTCCCGTTCAAATGGACTCACTGCACTGCGACGACTTCAGCGGTGCCGCGACTGGGGCGACGCTCGACGGTTACGCTGTAGCGGCGGTCGTGCCGTCGCGATACGTCCAGGTTTCTGTGACTCGGCCCGATGTGGCGACACACGTCAGTGATTGTGGTGAACCCAGGCACTTCAGCAATTGAGTCGGCGTCATGCCGGAAGAAAAGGGAAGAGAAGCGGTCAGGTCTCAATAGTCAGTCTGTTCCCCCCATAGTATTCCGTCTCTCTCACCTGACCTCTTTCTGTTCCTCTCCTGTAAATGGGCTGCTGGACCTCATTGGAAAACTCGACCCGGAAATCCAGCGCCGTATGCTGAACAACATTCTGCTGCGTGGCGGAGGTAGCCAACGTCGTGGTCTCGACCGCTTGATCGAAGAGGGCTTGAAAGACCTTGGTGGAGGCAAAGTGACCCGTGTCTATGACTCCGTCTTCGCTGGTGCTGTCGGTGCGCTCAAGTTAGCCATGAACATGCCACTGGATTTCTGGCAACAAATGCAGCAACTTGACCAACCCCGCGCCGCAGCATAAGCCCGCACCGAGAAGGCGTTTGCCTCTTCGGTTGGGGCTCTTACCAGAACTTCCACCACGGACGATCTTCTTCCGGCTCGACGAGCGGTTGCGGTGGGTCGTCGCCCGATGTGATGAGCACGAGTTCGGGGAGCAGCACGCAGCTTAGGTCGCCGCCTCGGCCGCCGGTGGTGTCGATGAGCAGGCGATCGGGACGGTAGATGACTTCTGGGACCGGGACGTGGCCGGAGACGACCATCACCGGGCAATCGGGCGGGACTCCGTTCTCGACAAACGTCTTCGAGCACAGCCACGGCGGGCGGTTCAAAGTGAAGTCACGTTGCCGCAGGATCCGCAGTTGCAGTTCCAGCGGCTGATTCGGATCGAGTCCGGCGTGGACGAAGATCGCTTGCGGGTGCTCGACGACCCACGGGCCGTTGGCGATGAAGTCGGCGTGTTCGGCGGGAAGTTTTTCTTTGAGCGCATTGAGATCACCGAGCGGTGCGTGATAGGACTCGAACGTGCTCTCGACGCCGTAGAACTGAACCCACTGCGCCGCCCAATCGGCGTAGTCAGGAGCGGGAATCAGGCCGAGTGCTCCGGCCATCGCGAGTTCGTGATTGCCGATGACGGATGTCGTCTGAGGATGCTCACGCTGCAAGGCAAACAGTCGATCGAGCACGCTTTTCGGATCGGTCCCGCGATCGACGAGGTCGCCGATGAAGACAATCCAGCGACGCTGGTAATCCGGCAAGCGACGCAGTTGTTCGAGAATCGCGTCGAGCTTTTCGATCTGCCCATGTACGTCACCGATGACGGCGACTGGACCTTGAATGCGTGAGGCGAAGCTGGGCATGAGGTTGAGGACTTGTAGGATGGCCGCCCTCGGCCGTCCCTTTGGAATTTCAAATCTCAAATGCCAAATCTCAAACACGGACGGCCGAGGGCGGCCATCCTACGATCTCACATGAGAGTCCATCGCTGTCCCTAAAAACGGTACGCGAGGTCGGTGCAGAGGTAGCTCAGACCGGTCATGTCGTGGAACGGTAGCGACTGTTTGCGTTCGCCGACCAGATACATCGGCAGCGGCCGCGGCTGTCGCCAATAGCCGCTCGACTGCAACTGCTCGATCAAGTCGGTCTGCAAGTGCGAGACGAGCGTCGAGATCGCGACGCCTCCCTCTTGAAAGACTTGCCAGCGGACTTCGCGCAGCAAGTCCGTGAGCAACGCATGACGCATCGGAGCCGCCCACAACGTGACCTTCCAAAAGTCGGCGGCTTGCGAGTTTCGCCACAAAACGGCTGCGGCATCGACGCCGCTGAGTCCTCGGATGTAGCACGTCCGCGTCGCAATCGACGGGCAGCGGCCTAACGACCATGCCAAGTCCTCGAAGCGATGGTGCGGATGCCACTCGGAGTAATGTTCGTGTTCGATCAGATCGGCAACAACGGGAGACAGGCCCGCTTCGGTGATGATGTCCGGCCGATACGACGACGGTCGAGCCACCCATCGCACCGGGACTGATCGCAGAAATGTTCGTTCCAACCACTGAGCGAGTCGATTCCGCTCGCCGAGTTTCTTGAGTGCCGCGCCGAGTCGCAGCGGTTGCCAGAAGACGAGGCCGGCGTCATCGACTTTGTGATGGCACAGATGTGGCATGATCGTGCGTGCCTTCGCGCTACCTCCCAACGAAATCCACGGGCGATGCAGCGACATCGAATGCGTCGCGAGGACGAGGCCCATCCCTTTGCTGAGGTTTGGATCGGCGACGGACC
>CAZILR010000079.1:0-12487 GCA_964539995.1 uncultured Planctomyces sp. | reverse complement strand
AGGAGTTGCCTTTGAAATCAAACGTCGAACCAATGCGCGTCGCCCACGCCTGAGCCACGCTCTGATCTTTGACGTCTTTCAAGTTCAACGTGATCAGAAACTCGTCTTCGCCGCGACCGCCGATCGTGAAGAGCCTGTCGCCGACGATCGCCGATCCGGAGCAACCGATTCCAGCCTCGGAGTATGTCCACAACAGCGTCGGCCCCTCTTTCGGCCAGGCCTGCAAGAGTCCAGTCTCGTCCGAGACATCGTTGCGTAGCGATCCGCGATACTGCGGCCAATCCGCCGCGAACGAGGTGACAGTGACGATGAATCCAAACAATAAGCCACTCAGAATCCGCATGATGCACCACCTGTTCTGGAAGCGGTCAACGGCCAATGCGGGCGGCATTGCTAACAGATCAAGTCGGAAGTCTCCACGTCTGAGAGTCGGTTGGACGCCCTCGTCCGCCCGGACGTAGGCGTCCGGTCTACGCACACACGCACAACGCGACTCTCGTTGGCTGACGTTTTCGGGAGGGGACATTAAGCTCGCGGCTCCCATCTGTCGCGCCGTCCCTTGGGAATCCGCCGTGAGCACTCCAACGCACCTCCGATCGGATTCCGGCAATTCATCCGCCTCGCATTGGCGGACGAGCGAGAGTGGTGTCCTGTGGACGCTGTGGCTGACTTACGGAGCGTTTTACTTCTGCCGGACCAACCTCTCGGCGGCCGTACCTGGAATGCAATCGCCCGTCAGTGCCGGCGGGCTAGGGCTGAGCGGCGATCAAACGGGTTGGATTCTCGCGTCGTTGAAGATCGCCTACGGGTTGGGGCAGTTGCTCAACGGGCAGTTGTCCGAGCGGGTTTCTCCCCGAGTGCTGCTGGCGATCGGGATGTTCTGCTCGGCGGGACTGAACGTGTTGTTTGGTCTGAGCGAGGGGTTCTATTTTCTGGTCTTCGTGTGGGCGACGAATGGCTTTTGTCAGTCACTGGGTTGGACGCCGTGCGTGCGCGTGATGGCGAATTGGGTGCCGGTCGCTCGGCGAGGGCACGCCGTCGGACTGATTGGCACCGGCTATCAAATCACGCAGGGGCTGACGTATTTGATCGCCGGGCAGGCGGCGGAATATCTCGGTTGGCGCGGCGCGGTCTACGTCCCCGCGATTCTGCTGACGCTGACGGGGCTGTTCATGTTGGTCTGCTTGCGCGAAGCCCCGGAGGATCAGGGGTCAGGGGTCGGAGATCAGGGGTCAGAGGCAACGAAGTTGAATCGGCCAGCCGGTTTGTCAGTCGCCGCGACTTTGTACTGGACACTCTACAACCCGGCGCTGTGGCTGTTGGGGCTGTCGCTGGGACTGCTCAATGCGTGCCGCTACGGGTTCACTGATTGGGGCGTGAAGCATCTCGTGGACACGCAGCGGATCGGCGTTGGCAAGGCGACGTTGCAGTTCTTCGTGATCGCGATTGGCGCGACCGCCGGATCGTATCTCGCTGGCTGGGCGACCGATCGTTTCTTCGGCAGTCGTCGCGCGCCGGTGGTTTGTTTGTTGATGGTGCTGCTCGGAGCTTTGTCGCCGGTCTACGGATACGTTGCCGGCCAAAGTGCGCTCGGCACGATGGCCATTCTGGTGGTGATCGGCTTTTGCATCTTCGGTCCGCAGGTATTGCTGGTCGGCACGGCACCGGCCGACTTGGCTCATCGCGGTACTTCGGCGGCGGCGGCCGGGTTCGTCAATTTTCTGGGCTACATGGGTGCCGCGACGGGCGATGTTGTGACCGGACATTTTTCGTCGGCCTCGCAAGGAGGCTGGCGCATCGTCATTTTCATCTGGGCCGGTTGGGCGTTTCTCGGATCGATCATCACCGGCCTGCTGTGGAACACGACGTCTCGCCGAGTCACCGTGATGCCCGGCCTGGTTCCGAAGCTCGCGGCTCTGGCGACGCTGGCCGTGTCGTGCTTCGCGATTCATCAAGGCCAGCATCCGCTGGAATTGCGGTGGGCGACGTATCTTGGTCTGATCGCACTTGCGGCGGCGTTTGCAAACCGTTGGCTCGCGCTGCCGGGGATCATCGTCTCGGTGGCCGGCGTACTGACGGTGTTCGTCGGCTTGCTGCGAAAATCAGGAGTCACTTGGGATCAAACGACAGCGATGGTCGCGTTTGGTCTAACGATCGTGGCAGCGCTGATGGTGCTGGTCGAACAGAAAGAGGAACCATGCGAGTCATTGTCATCGCCGCCGGACGCGGCCGACGCTTGATGCCCACGACGGCCGATGCGCCCAAATGCTACGCCGAAGTCGAAGGCAAACGTCTGCTCGATTGGGCGCTGGAAGCGTTCCGCGCGAACGGTCTGAACGACATCTGCTTCATTGGCGGCTATCAGATCGACAAGGTCCGAGCGGACTATCCGCAGTTCACGTTTCGGCACAACGCCGATTGGGAGCACAACAACATTCTGCTCTCGCTGTTCCACGCCGAAGACCTGATGGACGAGCCATTTCTCTGCTGTTACAGCGACGTGCTGTTCAACGCCGACATCATCGCTCGACTGGCCGCCTCGCCCGGCGACATGGTGCTGGGAGTCGATACCGAATGGCTGACGCGATACGAACATCGCACCGAACATCCACCCGACGACGCCGAGAAAGTCACTGTCGCGAACGGCCACGTCATGCGAGTTCATCGCGGGATTGAACCGGCGGATGCTCACGGCGAATACATCGGCGTCGCGAAGTTCTCGGCCGCTGGAGCCGCGCGATTGAAAAAACACTTTCATCGTTGCCGAGAACAATTCGCCGGCCATCCGTGGCGCGAGGCCGCCGTGTTCGAGAAGGCGTACAAAATCCTGTTGTTCCAAGACATGATCGAAGCGGGCGAACGCTTCACGCACGTCGATACGCCGGGCGGCTACATTGAGGTCGATACGCAACAAGACTTCGAGTACGCGCGACGAAACTGGACCGCAAAACATTTGGGAAAATAGCCATGAGCAACCAGTTCCTGTTTCCGACGTCGGTCATCGGTTCATTGCCGCGACCGCAATTCGTCAAAGACTTGATTGCCGACGATTGCCCGATCGTCGGCGATGAGTATCGCCGCTTGATGGGTGCGGCGATTCGCACGGCCGTCGCGTTGCAGGAGACGGCGGGATTGGATGTCGTCACCGACGGCGAGTGGTGGCGGAAGTCGTACATCGGCGTGATCGCGGAACTCGCGCACGGCTTTGAGCTCAGCCGCAATCCGGCGGACGGTCGGCCGTGGACGGTCGTCGTGGACAAGCTCAGTCCGAAGCAGCCCGGATTCATCGCGCAAGAGATCAAGTTCCTGAAGCAACTGACCAACAAGCGAATCAAAGCGACGCTGCCGGCCCCCGCGCTGCTCGGAGAGCGGATGTGGGATCCGGTGAAGTCCTCGAAGGCCTACCCGACACGCGATGCCTTCGTGCAGGACTGTGTGCCGATTCTCCGACGCGAGGCAGAACTGCTGCGCGACGAGGGAGTGTCGATTCTGCAAGTCGATGACCCACACTTGTGCTTGTTCGTCGATCCGGAAGTCCGCAAGCAGTACGCCGACGCCGATCGCGCCGCTGACTTCGCGGTGGACATGGATAACCAAGTCGTCGATGGGATCGAGGGTCTCAAGCTAGCCGTGCATCTCTGCCGTCGAGCCGGTGCGCGAGCGCGCGGCGAGGCCGAGCATCGCGGCGGCTACGATCCGATTTTGAAGCAACTCGGTCGTCTGAAAGTCGGGCACGTCACGATGGAGTTCACCTCACCCGGCGCGGGAGACATGTCCGTCTTCCAACGCTTGCCTGAACACATCGAGATTGGCTTGGGCTGCGTCAGTTGTCAGCCCGGCCAGATCGATTCCGCCGACACCATCGTCGAGCGTGTCGAGATGGCACTGAAGTATCTCAAGCCGGAACGAATCACGCTGAACCCTGACTGTGGCTTCGCTCCCGGTTCGGCCGCCGATGTCAGCATCGATGAGGTCTACACGAAGCTTCAAAATGAAGTCGTCGCCGCACAACGCCTGCGTGAAAAGTACGGCTGATCCCAAAAGCAAGAAGCCCGGCTTTTCGGAAAAGCCGGGCTTCTGTGGTGATGTCAAATTTGGTTCTTGAAGAGTTAGCTTTCGGTCGATGCGTCGGCGGCGGACTCTTCCGACTTCTCTTCCTGCTTGGTCTCTTCTTTCTTGGCGTCGTCCTCTTTCTTCTTCTCTTCGTCCTGCTTCTTCTTTTCTTCCTCAGCCTTCTTCCGTTTGTCTTCGGAGTCGAGCGCCGCCGTCAGTTTCTTCTGTGCTTCGACGAGTTCATCGGCCGACTTCTTCGCGGCTGCAATGGCCGTCTCTTCACCTGCGGCTGACTTCTTGGCGGCGTCTTGAGCGGCTGCCACCTGCTTGGCGGCGTCGTCTTTCACCTTGGCGAGTTCCGCATTGGCCTTGGCTTGTTCATCTTTCGCTGTCTTCGCAGCGGCATCGGCGGCTTGTTTAGCTTTCTCAGCGGCCACCGCTTTGTCCTGCGAGTCTTTCGCGTTCTTCGCCGAGGCTGCTGCGTCCGCGCGAGATTTATCGCGCTCGGCAACGGCAGCGGCTTGTTCGCTGCGAGCTTTGTCGCGATCGGCCACTGCGGTCTTGAGTTCGGCTTGCAGCTTGGCAAGCTGAGCTTGGAGGTTCGTGTTCTCCTGTGTCATGTGAGCCAGCGCGGTTTCGGCTTTCGTGGCGTCATCGGCACGCTTCAGAGCGACGTGGTATGGCAGCAGCGTGCCAGCGCAGCATTGCGTCTGAATCTGCTGCAAATTGGGATCAACGCAGCAGAACTTGTCCTTGGCGAACGCATTCGCCGACAAACTCGTCACGATCAGCAGGCCGAAAACAATCGTGTAATTCTTCATAGCGGAGCCTTTCAAAGCATTCCTCAAAACATAGGCGGGCTGCGCCCTCACGCGGGCCGCAGTGGGGTGTCACCTGTCATTCCAGACCGAACAGGCAAGACACGGGGAGTTTTCTCACGGTCAGATCATCGGCCGCCAATGGATTCCCGCCAAAGGCCCACTCTGCGCAACGTGGGAAACTCACGAAGACAGAATCGGAGATAGCCACTGTTCTGATTTTACTGTTCCGAATTTGCGAATTGGACAGTCCTAAATGCAGAGGTCAAGCACCACGAGGGCTACGCTCTGCGAAAGGTGAAAACCAATCCCTGGCCAGCTTCAAATGTCGGCCATTGGATCAACGTGGAAGCTGTGGTACCGACAGATGTTGAGTCCTGCTGCGGTGTGCCTCGCCGAAAGTGCCTTTGACGAGCGAGGCAAAGCCGGTGGCACCCGATATCATCGCTCGCCGTTCGATCCAACAATTCTCGGAGACTTGATGCCATGCTGCGATCAAAGTGGATGCGGGTGACGAGCTGTCTGTTGACGTTGCTGCTCGTGCTGGCCGCTACCGAGCGTCTGTCTGCGGCCGACCCGGTCTATCAGTTGAAAGTGGTGACGGATCGGAAGGATGCAATCTACGAAGCCGGCAGTGAAGCGAGGTTTCTCATCACCGTCAGCAAAGGGGACGAGTTCATCCCGAACGCGGCCGTGAAATTTGTCATCGATGATTTCCTCAAAAGCGGCGAGGCTGCTGGGCTGCCGGCTGGGAACGTGACGACCACCGATCAACCGGGCGTCGTCACAGTGACCGGAAAACAGCCGGGCTTTCTGAAGTGTCAGGTGACGTTCGACGCGCCCGATGGCAAGAAGTTGCAGGCGGCGGCCGGAGTGGGATTCTCGCCGGCGAAGATTGGGTTGAGCCTCCCAGTCCCCGATGACTTCGATGCGTTCTGGACCGAGCAAAAGAAGCTGCTCGCCGCCGTACCACTCGAACTGCAACTCACTCGCGCGGACCAGCCGGGCATGAAGGACGATCTCGAATGCTTTGACGTGCAGATCAAATGTCTCGGCGACGCACCGGTGTCGGGCTACTTCGCTCGGCCGACGAACGCCAAGCCGAAAAGTCTGCCGGCGATTTTGTGGGTTCACGGTGCAGGAGTGCGCAGTTCCGCCGTCGGCAACGCGATTCAAGGAGCGAAGCACGGAATGCTGTCACTGGACATCAACGCTCACGGAATTCCCAACGGCAAGCCAGCCGAGTTCTACACAGAACTCACGAACGGTCGGCTAAAAGACTACCGCGCCGCCGGCCGCGAAAGTCGCGAGACCAGTTATTTCCGCGGCATGTTCCTGCGGCTGGTGCGAGCGATCGACTTTCTGACCTCGCAACCGGAATGGGACGGCAAGATCGTCGCGGTGGTCGGACACAGCCAAGGCGGCGGCCAAGCTCTCGTCGCGGGCGGTCTCGACCCACGAGTCACCATCATCGCGTCCGGCGTCCCAGCGATCTGCGATCATTCCGGTCGAGCCGCCGGCCGGATCAACGGTTGGCCGAAGCTCGTGCCGGACGGCTCTGACGGCAAACCCGATCCGCGCATTCTCGAAGCCTCGCGCTACGTCGATGCCGTGAACTTCGCCAGCCGCTGCAAGGCCGAAGCAATCCTGAGCGTTGGCTTCATCGACGCCACCTGCCCACCCTCAAGTTGCTACGCAGCATTCAACGTGCTTCGCGGTCCCAAGGAGATGATCAACGAGCCGCTGATGAGCCATGCCGCGCCACCGCACGTTCAAGAGGCCTTTCTGGCACGCATTCTGGACCACGTCAAACGCCATTCGGCAAAGTAGTCACGAAGACGAGCAACAACGCTCCCGCAGCAACCACGATCGTCGTCGTCGAAGAACTTCGATGATTCGGCGTCTCCGGCATGGCCATTCTCGGAATCGTCTTCTCCCGCCTGGCCATCGCGATCACACGACGGACAACTTCTTCAAACCCACATGTCGGTTTGATCGGACAGGCCAACGACACTGTGGCCATCATCGCTCCGCGTGATGAGCCTGCCGAGTCACGGTCACGAACGCTTCCCAAAACTCACGGTCAAACTTGGAAGGCTCGTCACGCGGACCGATGACGGCTACGTTCGCCGCAGTCGATCCCACTTGGCTTGGAAGCCCGAACGCTCGAAGACTTCTGGATTCACGACGCCACGCGGGCGACGTCCGGATGCCAAGTCGAGCATCCCTTGGCAGGCCGCTCGGCCGATGTCGCGGAAAAGTTCGTCGGTCCACGCGATCGAGTGCGGCGCGAGCAACATGTTGTCCAACTCGGCCCAGCGCGGCGATGACGTGATCGGCTCACCCACAAAACAGTCGAGCGCGGCTCCCGCGATCCGGCGTTCGGACAACGCGGTGAACAGCGCGTCTTCCTCGACGATGCCGCCGCGAGCCGTGTTGAGCAAGTACGCCGTCGGCTTCATCAGTGATAGTTCGCGCGCCGACAGCAAATTCCGCGTGTGCTCATTGAGCGGACAGTGTAGCGACACGAAATCGGATTGCGTCAGCAATTCGTCGAGCGACACCCCCTTCGCACCAGACTCGGCCAAAACGGACGGGGACACAAACGGATCGAAGACCAGCGGCGTGTTCATGCCGAAGCTCGACAGCAACTTCACGACGCTCCGCCCGATGCCGCCGAAGCCGATGATCCCCAGCGTCCGTTCGCGGAGTTCGCTCCCCATGTACCGGCTGCGAGCGTCCCATTGTCCCTCGCGAACCAACCGATCTTTGACTCGCACATGATGCGTCAGCGCCAGCATCCAACCGACGGTCGCCTCGGCCACCGAGTAATCGACGGCTCCCGCCGTGATGAACAACGCCACGTCCGCCGCCGTGCAGGCCGAGACATCCACGCTGTCGTAGCCGACGCCGAAGCGGCCGATCGCCAGCAGGTTCGCGCTGGCGGACAGACTCGCTGCGGTCACACGCGATGAGAGCACGATGACGCCGTTGGCACTCGCGAGTTGCTCCGGTGTGATCTCGGCGCGATGTTCGACAAAGCGACGGACCTCGATGCTGGCTGCCGACTCCAGGAGGTCGAGGCCGATGTCGTGATACTTCAGCCGGCCTTCGGCATCGTAGAAGTCGTTCGTCAATGCCACACGGAATCGAACATCATCACTCATTTCCACGGGTTTCCTTCCTCAGTCGCGCAGCGTTCCTCGACGACGATCCGTTCCGGCTTTGGACCAGCGTAGACCCACAGCATTTCCATCGTCGTCTGAGTCTCGTTGATGAAGTAATGGACTCGGCCGCGCGGTTGCAGCGCGGTCGCACCATCGCGCATCGAGTAGCGGCGGCCTTCGACGACGCAGGTCGCTTGGCCGGAGATGATGCAGATGGACTCGTCGAAGTCATGCACATGAGCAGGCAGCCGGCCGGTCGGGTGAAACAGTCCGTATCCTCCGCTCATTTCGAGGCCGGGGATCAAGTCCGAGTTGAAGAAGTCGATGAACTCGGTGTTCGGCCCGGCGGCGAATCGCTTCGCCGTCGCGAAGCGATTGACTCGTTCGGCTCCGGGGAAGCCGGTCGAATCGTCGGGCATCGCGCGACGCGGGAAGAATTTTTCCACCAACGTGCGAGTCGGCGTATCGGACGCGAGGGCGATGTGAAAGACAGCCGGCTCGGTCGTCGAAGAATTCCGCGCCGCGTGAACTCGGCCGGTCGGAACCACGACGTTGTCCAGTTTCTTCAGGGAGTAACTGCGGCCTTCGACCTCGACGATCGCCGAACCGCTCAGGAGCGTGATCGATTCGGAGAACGTGTGATTGTGGTACGGCAACGTCGCTCCAGGAGCGAACGTCACGATGCCGGTCGTCAATCGCTTCGCCTGATTGTGGCTGCCGACCAGACATTCAAAATTCACGCCGCGAGCCAACTCGACTTTCGGCCCCGCGCCGACGGAGTTCATGACTTCTGGCCGATCCGGCCGCATCGACTCCGGCGGCTGAACCAGCGGAGCAACTTTCGTCGCCGACTCCGGAGTCAATGACGCTTGAATCTGTTGGTCGCGACCAACGACGTTCAGCGCAGCCCGCAACGACCGCAGCAGCAGGCCAGAGTCGATGCCGACGCCGATCATCCGAAAGCCCTGTTGCTGGCGTTCGAGCAAGTTGTCGTGGCTGATCGCGATGACTCCGCAATTCTTGCCCGCGCGGCGCAGCGTGTCTTTCATTTGCAGAATCGATTCGGCGACCCCCGGCCCTTCCCACTGTCCGCGAGCGCCCGCCGTCGAAGAAAAATCGGCTGGCCCGAAGAAGAACAGCTCCGAGCCTTCGACCTGACACATCAGCGGCACTTGCTTGACCGTGCGTACCGTTTCCAGGATCGGCACGACGAGCACATGCTCGTTCGCTTCGGAGGTGTGCTCGACGAAGCACTGCCCCCAGCAGGTCGCGCGTTCGGCCCCGATGCCGCGCGAACCTTCGAGCGGATAGCGCGAGTACGCGATCGCCTGTTTGAGTTGCTCGGCCGTTTCGATCCAGGGGATGACGACGCCGTCGGCTCCGATGTCGAGTGCCCGCTTGATCAGCCCGCTGTTGAGTTCGGCGATGCGCACGAGCGCGACGGTTTCGCTACGGACGGTCGCTCGCAGATGTTCGACGATGTCCTTCCAGTCGAGATGCCCGTGCTCGGCGTCGATCACGACCCAGTCCAAACCGAGGGCGACGGCCATCTCGGTGATGCTGGGCGATTCGAGCGTGACCCACAATCCAAACGTCGGCTGATCAGCGGCCAGCTTGCGACGGAGGCTACGAATGGCGTTTGTCTTCATGGCGTCGCCTTGCCGAATCCTTCGGCGAGTTCGAGAGTCATTTTCGGTCAGTCCGTTGGGTGGGGAAGCATAATCGGTGTGTCGCAAAAGATCGTAGAGGTGATGGGAACGTAGCCGCCTCGCTCCCACGAGGCAGAGCAAAGCTTGAGTAGCATCAACGTCGGCTGAACGGTGCCGTGAAATGGTGAGATTCTGGTAGTGCCTCCGCCTCGCAGGAGCGGCGCGGCTACGTTGACGTCATCGGACGCAAGAGACACCTTGACCCTTTCTCGCAACCGGACGTACTGTCCCGCCCCATTCCTTCCGTTCGGCGGTCCCGCCGAGCTGTTTCCTGTCGGAATTTCCCACCGTTTCATCCCTTCCGATTGTTTCACCGTCAGCCGCAGGCGTACGCATCGTTGCGTCTTTCAGACGCTGCGCCACCACGCACGCAGACCGCTCACGATGAAGCGAGACACCCGTCCTTCCCTCTTGGGAGCAACGTCATGAAGGCGTTTCGACTCTGCGTTTGCCTGTCAGTGAGCGTATTCCTGGCCGGCTCAATCGTCGGCTGCCAGGACTTCAAATTGTTGCCGTCCAAGCTGCTGCGATCGCAGTCGCCAGACAAGCAGGATGACGAGGCCGAGAAGCTCAGTGACCTCAAAGACGAGGACGAGAAGGACAAAGAGTTCGAAACCAAAGTCGAAACTCCGATGGTCGGCGACTACGCCGGATTCGCGAATTTGAATCTGGTAACGCTGGAAGGTGTCGGGCTGGTCGTTGGCCTGGACGGGACCGGTGGCGATCCGCCTCCGTCGAGTTACCGCGAAATTTTGGCGGACGACATGCGCCGCCGAGGCATCGACGATCCCGAAACGATCCTGCGTTCCCCGAACACCGCGCTGGTCATTGTGCGTGCTTACCTGCCGCCGATGATTCGCAAAGGGGAAGCCTTCGACGTCGAGGTTCGAGTTCCTGACGGCGACACAACCAGCAGTCTCAACGGCGGTTGGCTGCTCGAAACAGAATTGTCCGAGTCGGCCATTGTGCCCGGCCAAGGGGTGATGAAAGGTCACATTTTGGCGAAGGCGAAGGGGCCGATCATGGTCACGTCCGGCGAAGGGAAGTCGGACAATACCGGTCTGAAACGGCGCGGCAAGGTTCTCGGTGGCGGTGTTTCCAAAAAGGATCGCGATCTGCGCATCCAACTTCGCAGTGACTTCCGAAGCGTGCGGCAGTCAAAGCGCATCGCCGACAAAATTGGCCAACGATTCTTTGCCTACAACGAGAGCGGCCTGCGCGAACCACTCGCCAAAGCGCTCACCGATCAGACGATCGAGCTGAAAGTGCTTCCCCGCTACAAGGACAACTACCCGCGATATCGCGAGGTGATCCGCAACATCGCGTTCCGTGAGACGCCGGTCGCGCGGCATGTTCGCATGGAGAAATTGAAAACGCAGTTGCTCGATCCCGACAAAACGGAAACGGCTGCTTTGCAGTTGGAAGCGATCGGCAACGACGCGATCCCGATTCTCCGAACGGGTCTGAAGCATCCCGATTTGGAAGTGCGATTCAACTCAGCGGTTGCATTGGCGTATCTCGGTCAGGCCGAGGCGGTCTCGGTACTTGGAGAAGCCGCCGTCAAAGAGCGAGCCTTCCGAGTGTACGCGCTTGCGGCGCTTTCGACGCTGGACGATGGTGAGGCGCATCTGCTGCTTCGCAAGCTGACCAACGCTCAAACCGACAGCGACGGCAAGACGACCGACAGCGCCGAACTTCGCTACGGAGCCTTCCGAGCATTGTGGACCCTCGACAAGAGCGATCCGTCTCTCAATGGCGAAATGATGAAAGAGCCCAACTCCGACCGAGAACTCTTCGCCCTGCACACGCTGGCGACGACCGGCGAGCCGATTATCCATCTGACTCAGCATCGCCGATCGGAGATTGTCCTGTTCGGCGACGATCAGCGGTTCAAAACTCCGATGGCCGTGCGAGCCGGCAATCACATTTTCGTCACGGCGCAGCCAAGCACGGATCGCATCGTGATTTCCAAATACCAAGCTGGTCAGCCGGACAAACGGAAAGAGGTTTCGACGCGCGTTGCGGAGGTCATTCGCACCGCTGTCGAATTCGGAGCCAGTTATCCCGACGTTGCCCAAATGCTGCTGCAAGCGGCCAAGCAACAGAACCTCAGCGGTCACATCGAAATCGACGCGCTTCCGCAAGGTGGCCGCGAGTATGTCCGCAAGGACGACTCGTCCAAGTCCAATGGCAAGAAGGTGCGCGTCGGTAACGCAAACCTCGCCCCGAACTTCGTTCCGAATCTCAAAGACGACGGCGACGCCAAGCCCGCAACTGGAGAAGCTGTCGAGAAACAGGCCGCCGCGCCGGATGAGCTCACGCAATCCGAAACGGACTCTGGTGCAACCGCTTCAGTCGCCGATGCCAGAAAACCTGCGACAACCGACGACTTCGAACGCCGTTGGTTCGAGTTCTGGAAACGGAAGTAGGGGCGAGGATTAGGGCCGAAGGATTAGAGACGACAAAGAACTAATCCCGCTTGCCTGATCCGCGTTCCCTAACCCTCAACCCCTAATCCCTAGCCCCTCCCCCCCGCCATGCTCAAGTCGCTCGAAATGTTCGGCTTCAAGAGCTTCGCGGATCGCACGCGCTTCGACTTCTCGCGCGGGATCACCTGCGTCGTCGGGCCAAACGGGTCGGGCAAGAGCAATGTTGTTGACTCAATCAAATGGGTGCTTGGCGATCAAAGCCCCAAAAGTCTTCGCGGCAAAGAGATGACCGACGTGATCTTCAACGGCGC
>CAZILR010000078.1:0-12512 GCA_964539995.1 uncultured Planctomyces sp. | reverse complement strand
ACAAGATCTACGTTGATCAAGTTGCGGACTTCATCAACGAAACGAACCCCGGCAACGCTCCGGTCGCCGGTGATCTCGTGACCTGGATCGGCTCAGACGGAGTGGCCGACGACGTGACCGGCCTCGTCTTCGGGACATCCGCCTTCGCGACGGTGCAAGGGGCGATCGACTACGTCGAGGACAACGACTTCTCGCAACTGACCGCGACGACGGGCACCAGCATTCAAATCGCTCCGGGGACGTTCACGGAACATCTCACGATCAGCGGCACGACGCTCGTGGGGGCGGGTGCAGGTCAAACGATCCTCGATGGCGGTGGAACGGGACGGGTGATCGACGTACTCGTGGGGTCAAACGTCTCCATCTCCGATGTGAGCATTCAAAACGGCGAGGTCACCGGCGATGGTGGCGGTATTCGCAATCTCGGTACGTTGACGATCACCAATAGCTCCGTCTCTAACAACCACACGGAAAATGGCGGAAACGGCAGTAACGACAGCGGTGGCAATGGTGGCCACGCGGGAAATGGCGGCGGCATTTTCAACGCGGGCACGCTGACGCTCACCAACAGCACGGTCGCTGGAAACTCCACCGGCCAAGGCGGACTGGGTGGTTTCGGCACCAATGACGCGGGCGAAGGAGGCAACGGCGGCAACGGTGGCGGTGTCTTCAACACGGGCACGCTGACGATCGTCAGCAGCACCATCTCCGGGAATACGACGGGCAATGGCGGCAACGGAGCGGACAGTTCCGGAGGCGTAGGGATCGCCGGTCATGGCGGCCACGGCGGTGCTGGCGGTGGCATCCACAACTCGGGCACATTGAGTCTTAGCAACAGCACAATTTCTGGAAACGCGACCGGCAGCGGCGGATCAGGTGGAACTGGCTCCGGCAGTCATGGCAGTGGCGGCAGTGGCGGAGACGGTGGCGGTCTCTTCAACTCTCTCGTGCTGACAGCCAACAGCAACACCATCACCGGAAATACCGTTGGCAATTTCGGAAGCGGCTTGGTTGTGAACGGCTCAACCGGAATGGGTGGAGGCATTCACACGCAGGGCGATGACGGCGACGACGTTTTGCGGAACACGATTGTCGCCGGCAACGGCATCATCACGACCGCGACACCCAATGATATTTCGGGCACCGTCAATGCGGTTCTGAGCTTCACAAATCTGATCGGCAACGCCGCCAGCAGCGGCGGACTGACGAATGGCGATGCGAACGGCAACATTGTCGGCGACATGGGAGCGGGAACGCTCGACATCAATACGATTCTCAACACGACGTTGGCCAACAACGGCGGCCCAACAGCGACTCATGCGCTCGTGACCGACAGCCCCGCCATCAACGCTGGAAGCAACGCGCTGATTCCGTCGGGCATTCTGTTCGATCAGCGCGGCTCCGGCTTCGACCGCATCAATGACCTGATCGTGGACATCGGGGCGTTCGAGAGTCCGTCAATCGTCAACGCGGCTCCGACGGAGGTCTCGCTGTCCCCCAACCCCGCTTCGATCGACGAGAACACCGACACCATGTCGCGCGTGAAGGTGGCCGACATCAACATCACGGACGACGGGCTGGGGACCAACACGCTCACGCTCTCCGGAACCGATGCCGCATCGTTTGAGATCGACGGTCTCGAACTGTTCGTGACGGCCGGAGTGACGCTCAACTTTGAGTTCCAAACGTCGTACTCGGTCACGATCGAAGTCGATGACACAGCGGTCGGAGACACGCCCGACGCGACTGTGGACTTCACGCTCAACGTCAACGACGTCAACGAGGCTCCCACCGCAGTGACGGTCACGCCGAACCCGGCCAGCCTCGCCGAGAACACCGACACGACTTCGCGCGTCAAAGTCGCTGACATCAGCGTCACCGACGACGCGCTAGGCTCCGAGACGCTCAGCCTGTCTGGCACCGATGCCGGCTCGTTCGAGATCATCGGCACGGAATTGTTTGTGAGAGCCGGCGTGACGTTGAACTTTGAGGGCCAACCGTCGTACTCGGTCACGGTCGAGGCGGACGACTCGACCGTCGGCGGCACGCCTGACGCCTCGCAAGCCTTCACGTTGAATCTCACCGACGTCAACGAAGCTCCAACCGCCGTGACGGTCACGCCGAACTCGACCAGTCTCGACGAAAACACCAGCACGGCTTCGCGAGTCAAAGTCGCCGACATCAGCGTCACCGACGATGCGTTAGGCTCCGAGACGTTCAGCCTGTCTGGCACCGATGCCGGCTCGTTCGAGATCATCGGCACGGAATTGTTTGTGAGAGCCGGAGTGACGCTCGACTTCGAGGGGCAGCCATCGTACTCGGTCACGGTCGAAGCGGATGACTCGACCGTCGGCGGCACGCCCGACGCCACGCAGTCCTTCACGCTGAATCTCAACGACGTCAACGAGGCCCCGACCGCCGTCGTGCTGACTCCGAACCCGGCCAACCTCGACGAGAACACCGACACAACGTCGCGGATCAAAGTCGCCGACATCAGCGTCACCGACGATGCGCTCGGCACCGAGACCCTCAGCCTGTCAGGCACCGACGCCGGCTCGTTCGAGATCGACGGGACCGAACTGTTCCTCAGAGCCGGCGTGACGTTGAACTTTGAATCGCAAACGTCGTACTCGGTCACGGTCGATGCCGATGACACCAGCGTCGGCGGTTCGCCCGATGCCTCGCAAGCCTTCACGTTCAATGTCAACGACGTGAACGAAGTGCCCACGCTGGCCAACGCTATTCCCAACCAGACCGCGACCGAAGGAACCCCGTTCGCGTTCCAATTCGCGGCCGACACGTTCAACGATGTCGATGCCGGCGATTCGCTGACGTACTCCGCCCTTCGAGCCGGCGGTGGCGGGTTGCCTTCGTGGCTGTCGTTCAACGCCGCGACGCGCACGTTCTCCGGCACGCCGGCCAACACCGATGTCGGCACGCTCTCCGTCCGAGTCACCGCGCGAGACACTGGCAACCTGACCGTCACCGAAGACTTCGACATCGCGGTCATCGGAGTTCTGGTCACAAATGTCGGGGGCACCGTGACCATCACCGATGTCGGCGGGCCAAGCAACGACAACGTCGGCCTGTCCCTCAACGCCGCCGGAGATGCGCTCGTTATCACACTGGAAGGCTCAACCTTCGAGTTCCCGCTGGCGGGTCTGACCAACGTGGTCATCAACGCCGGCTCCGGAAACGACACGCTCAATCTGGACCTCAGCAACGGCCTGCCACCGCTCAACATCGTGTTCAACGGCGGAGCGGGCGGGCACGACACGCTGAACATCGCGGGCTTCGACGGCTCCGGACTCGACGCCTTCACCGCGAATTACTCGAACCGCAACGACGGTGACATCCAACTCCGCAACGGCGGGACGGTCGCTTCGACCGTGACCTACACCGGCCTCGAACCGATCACCATCGACGGCACGCCCACTGAAGCGGTCTTCAATCTGCCAAGCGGCAACGACACGAACGTGACGCTCAGCGACATCGGTGGTGCGGACGGCATCATGCGACTCTCCGGCAGCACGTTCGAGACCACCGATTTCTCGATCGGAGCCGCGACGTCGATCACGATCAACGCCAATGCGGGCAACGATCGCGTCACGATCCAGAGCACTGACGCCGCATATCTTGGCACACTGATCATCCACGGTGGAGCCGGCAACGATGTGCTCACGGCCACCGCGTCCACAATCTCCGTCGTGCTGCGCGGCGACGCTGGCAACGACACGCTCACGGGCAGCGCCCAAGACGACACGCTCAGCGGAGGACTTGGTAATGATTCGCTCAACGGCGGTGCCGGGACCGACACCGTCGCCGAGACCGGAGCGAACCTGACGCTCAAGAACACCACGCTGACCGGTAACGGCAACGACAAACTGACGAGCATCGAGCGTGCCAATTTGACCGGCACCGCCGGCAACAACGTGCTCGATGCGTCCGCCTTCACGCTCGGCAACGTCACGCTGTCGGGGGGTGACGGCAACGACTTGCTGATCGGCGGCGCGTTCGCCGGAGCGGTCGATGGCGATGGCTTCAACGATTCGCTCGACGGCGGCGCGGGAACCGACGTGGTACGGCAAACGTCTCAGACGAATCAAACGCTCTCGGCCGGTCCCGCGATCGGCACGACGGTCGCGACCGGAGCCGGCAGCGACCTGTGGACCTCCATCGAAGGCGCGCATCTCATCGGCGGAGGCAACAGCGCGAAGACGTTCGACGCCTCGGACTTCACGGGCGGCGTGACGATCGAAGGGGGAGCCGGCAACGACACGCTGATCGGCGGCAGCGGCAACAACGTCCTCAATGGCAACGCCGGCAACGATTTGCTCGTGGGTGGCGAGACGGCCGACACCATGTTCGGCGGCGCAGGCAATGACACGCTCGACGGACTATCCGGCAGCGATCAACTGCGAGGCCAAGCGGGCAACGACTTGCTGCTCGGCGGTAGTGGCGAGGATCGCCTGTTCGGCGAAGAAGGTCGCGACACCATCCTGGGCGGCGACGGCCAAGACGTGATCGACGGCGGTGCTGACAACGATGTCATCACCGGAAATTCCGGCCACGACTTGATCACTGGCGGTGCCGGAAACGACGCCATCAGTGGTGGCGACGGCGACGACACGATCAACGGCGGGGCCGGCAACGACACGATCCTCGGCGGCACCGGAGCCGATGTCTTGCGCGGCAACAGCGGAGCGGATCGGATCATCGCCAGCAACGGCAACGATCGCATCGAAGCCAGCGGAGCCATCATCGCCACCGGCGACGGCGACGACACCATCGTCGGCAGCCGCAACACCATCAACGAAGCCTTCACCTTCGACTTCGATCGCCTGCTGGCCGGCATCATGTAGCCACACGCTCCTGGAGTGCTGCGTCTCGACGCAGCCCTCCATTCATTTGGAGTCGCGATCTTCGAAGTCCAAGAAACGCGACGAAGAGTGCTGACCGACGAATCTCGTTGTTTGGTTCCTCGACGTCGTCATTCCAAATCAATGGAGGGCTGCGTCAAGCCACCGCACTCCAAGGTCGCCGAACTGCGATCGTGCTGACTTCCACCGCCACGAGCCTCTCCCTGCGGACCAGCGCGAGTCTCACGACTCCGCCGCTTCGCTGGGCCGTAGGATCGAACGTCGTTACGTCCCCTCGTACTCCGCCTCCAGCCAGGCGAAGGGGCGGATGCGGCGGCCTAGAAAATCGTACTCGCTGCCGAGCGTGTAGCTCGCGTTGATGACCAAGTCTTCGGCGAGCGTCGTCGCCACATCGTTCTCGTTGGCCCCCGATCCCGTTCGCGGCGCAAGCACGTCGTTGCCGATTCCACCATCGAGCGTGTCGAGGCCGGAGCCGCCGACCAGCGTGTCGTGTCCTTCCTGTCCGAGCAAGGAATCGTTTCCCGCTCCGCCGCTGAGTTGATCGTTCCCCTTGCCGGCTCGCAGGACGTCGTTGCCAAGTTGGCCCAGCAGCACATCGTCGCCATCGCCGCTATCGAGTTGATCATGGCCGCTGCCACCATTGAGACGGTCATTGCCCAAACCAGCAACCAGCGAATCGTCGCCGGCACCGCCGTCCAACAGGTCATCGCCTCGGCCGCTCTTGAGCGTGTCGTTGCCCTCGCCGCCCAGCAACGTGACCGAGTCCAGCGCGGCGGAGACATCCAACAGATCGTTCCCCGCGCCGCCATTCAACGACAACGACGCCGATCCGATCGCGCCCGTGAACTTGTCAATCTTCGTGCCGCCAACGAGGTTCTCGAACGCCTCCCACTTGAGCGTCTTCACGGTCGATGACGAGATGTCTTTGTACTGCTTGCCAGCCACGTCCCACGTCGCGTTGACGTTCATCCCAATCAGCGTGTCGTCTCCGGAACCACCGATCACCGACTCGATCAACAGAAAGGAACTCGCCAGCGACTGTTCGCGACCGGAGAAGCCCGCCGTTGAACTACCCGTCAACGTGACGGTTCGACTCGTGGACGAGTTTGCGAAATTCAGCACGTCGATACCGGCAGCACCTTCGAGGAGACCGCTGAAGATCACGTCCTCCCAGACCACGAACGTATCGTTGCCGCCGGCCCCGGAAAGCGTTTCAAAGCCGTTGAAGGTTAGGCCGTCGAATTTTGCCATCGTCACGCCGGACGAGGTCAGTTGGAACACGTCGGCAAAGTTACTCGCCCCTTGCAGCCGATCGTTGCCGTCGCCACCGAAGATCGACTCAAAGCCGGTGACCGGCATTCCGTTGATCGTCACCGTGCCGCGAACCGCATCGGCCAACACCGTGTCGCTGCCAGACGATCCCGTCAGCGAGTCGGCGAACGCTCCACCGCCGCCGGCAATCGACTCGAAATTCACGAACTGCGTTCCCGACCACCCGACCACGCTGAACCCCGTCGCCGACAACACGAACGCCTCGGCCGCCGATTCAGACCCTTGCACACGATCGGTTCCCGCGCCTCCTGCCATCATTTCAAAGCCGATCAGCGTCAGACCGTTCAACGTCACGACACCCGGAGACGTCAGTTGAAACACGTCGCCGTTGGGCGTACCGACAATCGAGTCCGCGGCACTCGCGCCGCACAGCGTTTCGATCTCGACGATTCCCTTCATCGCGGCGGCAGTCATCGAAAACGTGCCGGTGATCCGCAGCGTGTCCACGCCGGCCCCGCCATTCAGCAAGCCGCCGGCTGGAGCATCGTCGAGAACATCGTCTCCGATGCCACCACTCAACGAATCGTTGCCCCCTCGTCCGATGAGCAGGTCATCTCCCGCGCCGCCGTCGAGGTTGTCCGCTCCGGAGCCACCGGTCAGCGTGTCGTTGCCATCGTCACCCATGAGCGTCGTCTGACCAGAGAATCCTGACGCATCGATCACGTTCGCCGAGACACCTCCGGTCAAGCAGACTTTCTCGATACCGATCAGTGTGTCCTCGGTGACTCCATCGAATGACAACGTCGAGTTCGTCAGCGTCATGTCCGCATCGCGAGTCTCGGCCACACAGTCGAGCGACAGGCCGCCGATCAGCACGTCTTGTCCGAGTCCACCAGTCAACGTGTCATTCCCTTCGCCGCCGTCGAGCGTGTCGTCCCCGTCGCCACCGATCAGCAGTTCGTGGCCACCGTTGCCGGTCAGTTGATCCGCGCCACGTCCACCGCGCACCGCCAGAATACCCGCCAACGAGCCGAGGCCGGTGCCGCTCTGAGCTTTCAAGTTCACACGGACCGCCCCATCGAACGCCGAATAGTCCAGCCAATCGCGGCCGCTGACCCCTTCGACTCGTGTGACAGAACCGCTCGGCAGAATCGCAAACGTGTCGTCACCACTGCCACCGCGCAGCGTCTCTATGTTCGAGAACGCGATCCCCGCGACCTCACCGCCATTCACTCGCGAGATCGTCCACAGCGTCTCCTTGCCCACGGAACTCGGCACAATCAGTAAGTCGCTGCCGTTGCCGCCGGACACGACTTCAAAGCTCACGAAAGATCCCGGCACGCCGCCGACGTTCACACCCACCGCACCGATCGTGAACGATTCGTTCGTGGCGTTGTCGCCTTGCAGTCGGTCGCTGCCGCCGCCGCCGGAGATGACCTCGAATGTTTGCAAGGTCGAGCCATACGCCGTGACAACCCCGCTCGAACTGACTCCGAATTGATCGTCGTCCGCAGTCCCTGTGACTGTGTCGAATCCCGCCCCCCCCTGCACTGTCTCGAAACCTCGGAAGACTTGCCCGTTTCCGCTGCCGACGTACACGCCGTTCGGAGTCACGGTGAAGAGTTCCGACACGCTCGTTCCGGCGAGCACGTCGGACGCTCCTGCCCCTTGCACGACCTCAACGCTTTTCAGTGATGCGATGGAACTACTTGTGCCGAGCGTCCAGGTTCCGAAAACTCGGATCACATCGTTGCCATCCCCTCCCTCGAACAGGTTGCCGATGACAGCGTCCTCGAACGAATCATTTCCAGCGCCACCCCACAGCGTGTCGCTGCCGAGTCCTCCTGTCAGCCAATCATTTCCCGCGCCGCCATCGAGAACGTCGGCCGCCGAACCACCGAGCAGCGTGTCATTGCCATCGCCACCCAGCAGCGTGATCGACGCTGTCGCCGACGAAGCATTCAAGGAATCGTCTCCGCCGCCGCCATCGAGTTGACGAATCAGTCCAGCCCCTGCCGACAGCAACGTCACCACGTCGGCGAACTGCGAGCCACGAAATCGTTCCATCTCCGCACTCAGAGTCAGTCGATGATTGGGCCGCACGGTTTGCTGAGTCGTGCGATTCAGCTCGACGCTCACGCCGCCGCCGGCCAACGAATAATCGAGCCAGTCACTGCCGCCATCCATCGCTTCGACCAGCAAGTCCGTGCCGCTCGCGGTCAGCCGATAGACATCATCGCCGCTGCCGCCAACCAAGCTGTCGTTCCCTGACGCATCGGCCAGCGTGTCGTCTCCTTCATCACCCATCAGCGTGACCGAACCGGAGAAGCGGCTCGCGTCCAGCAAATTGTCGCCGGCACCGCCATCCAGCCGAGCAAGCTCAATTCGTTGGAGCGCATCGTTGCCGAACGCGCTGACCAACTCGGTGTCTGTCAGTTGAAAATCCGAGTCTCCCTGCCCCACCAGCAGATCAACTCCGAGACCTCCGTCGATGGAGTCGTCGCCGATCCCAACCACGACCACGTCGTCACCACCTTCACCACGAATCGTGTCGTCACCAGCGCCGCCATCCAACGAGTTCACCGCGTCATCGCCGATCAGCACATCGTTGCCGGCCCCGCCGCTGATGATTTCAAACTGCGCGATCTGTCCGGAAAACGCCGTCTCGGCAAACGAGACCGATCCGTCGCGCAACGACACGGACACACCCGCCGTGAACGCTCCGAAGTTCAGCCGATCGGTCCCGCCGCCACCACTGAGCGTTCCTTGCCACCGCGCCGCTGGCGAGATGTGAAAGACGTCATTCCCCTCGCTGCCGGCCAGCGACTCGATGCCAGAAAAGCGAATCAGCCCCGTCGAGGTGCCACGCACTTGTCCGGCCCCGTCACCCGTGACCGACCAGTTCCAAGTACCGAAGTTCGCCGCGTTCAACAGCGACAGCCGATCTCCGTTCGAGTTCGCGCCGTCGAATTCGAGCACGCCTCCCTTCGGGACCGGCGTCCCAGCGGAGAAGTCGAGGCTCAGTTGCAGCGACTGCCCGGCTTCCGATCGGACGATCAGCGTGTCGAACGTCGAGATCGTCGTCTGCGTCCCCGCGATCGGAGTCGTCGAAGTCGCATTCGCAAACAACGCCACCGAAGTCGCTCCCGTGCGACGCAGAACGACCTCCCCGCTCGCGAGCAATTCGACGTGACGCCCCGGTTGGATGTCGTAAGTGCTGACGACTTGTTGGTACTCACCCCAGGTACTGTGAAACAACACCTGCGTTCCGTCCGACGAAACATTGACCATCGGTTGCGAGATGTAGCTGTCGCCGTCCTGCGTGCGATGCTTCGCGAGCACCACCGCCCCGTCCGATCCGGACGGCTGCTCCAAATTGATGGCGACAATCGCTCCACGATACGCCGGCGACGAAGCCGTGAACGGGCCGCTGCCGCTGTAGTACGACGCGAACACATATCCGGGATTCTGCGTGTTCGTCGCGTTGATGTGCGAGACCGTTTCGCGGCCGGGCAGGAAGTTTTCCAGCGCCGGATTCGTCAACGACGAGAACATGTCGGTCTGCGGATCGAACCGCATCACTTGTCCGATCGTGTTCACACCCGCGAGATACTCGATGTGCGGACTGACCAGATTGTCTTTGCTCCACGCTCCTGGCTGACCGACAACGTAGGTCTTGCCGCTGGCACCCTGCGCAAAGACCGGATGATGCCACCGCATCGGAAAGAAGCCGTTGAGTCGC
This sequence comes from uncultured Planctomyces sp., assembly GCA_964539995.1. Classification (GTDB taxonomy): domain Bacteria; phylum Planctomycetota; class Planctomycetia; order Planctomycetales; family Planctomycetaceae; genus SXKJ01. The sequence goes on along the minus strand of CAZILR010000078.1, from coordinate 2,618 downwards.
ACGTCCTCGCGCCGCAACACGGGCACGTCCACGTCCGACCGAGGCATCACAGGCATAACGTGCGGCGAGATCGTGCCCGCTTGCAAATCGACATCCAGCAACCGGAACGCCGCGCCGTCCTCGTTCAGATAGGCGACCATGATCGAACGGCCGTCCGGCGCGAAATAAAAGTCGTCCACATTCTGCGGAGCGCTGCCGTACGGAAACCCCGGCGACCCTTGCGGCGCGGTCAGCGAAAAACTCGCCACGACCGGATCGGCCCATTGATCGCCGTTTGGCAGCTCGGCAACATCCAACTCGACGACATAGGCATTCACCACCGACCGATCAAAACTAAAACCACCCGGTTGACTCGCATCGCGCGGATTGCCGAGCAACAGCGTGTAGTTGTGCCCGTTCTCTGGATTGAAAAACAACGTCGTCTTCGAGGTGAAGATCAAGCCGCCGACTTGCAGCGGATCGAACGACGTGAAAACCAACGTCTGCGAGGCGTGCTGATAGACCTGCTGAATCCCACTCGCATCGCTCACGCTGTCGGCGGACGTCAAGTACCGATACTTCTTGACTCCGGAAAACTCGCCGCTCGGCCCGACTCCAGAAACGAATCCGTATTCGATGTTCGGCTCGGCCGGATTCAAACTCCAACGCCAGTTGCGGCTGGGAATCGTCACCGAGGTCGGCGTGATGCTCGCCGATGGGTCGGTCAGTTCATTCGCATCCAGCAGCAGATTCCAATTCGTCTGCCCCGACTCGTTCGGCCCCCCCAACGTCGATGAAAAATTGACGAGGTGAACCAAGTCGCTCGTGACGTTGAAGCTCGGTGTCGTCACATACGGCGCGCGGACCAGCCCGCCCCAAACGTGCGGGTCCGTCGCCGGATCGCCGAGCCGATTCGCGGCCAGCACCTCGGTCCCTGGATCGCCACCCAACCGAGTGATCGTGCCGCGCATCGCCGAGACCCACTCGTCCCAATCGGGATCGGCGGCCGGATCGGCAGGCACCGATGGACGCCGCTCGTCCGGCACCAGTTGCACCGCTTTGTATCGTGCGTCATCCGTCGTCAGATCGGTCAGAACATCGTCACCACCAAGCTGCGGATCGCCGGTCGTGTCCGTGAACGAGAGCAACTCGTCCGACACAAAGAACCAGTCATCCCCGCCGCCGCCGGTCAGCGTGTTGGACACGAAATCCTCGAACACCGTCTGTCCGATGTCTGAGTTGACGGGACTCGTCCACAACGCCGTCCCTCGCAGCGGCGATTGCGATCCCGCCTGCACGATCCACTGCGAGTTCGCCTCATGAGCCGTCGCGTGTCCCGATTGCCGCACGACCGAGATCATCTCGGAATCCGGGTCCGAAGTTTCGATTCGCGAAACAACACGCACGACCTCGTTGTCAATCCGCGCGAAGAAGTCCGCACCCGACGGCAATTCATCGCCGTAGGCCGCGCGGTCAAACGCTTCAGCAATCGACGTCGGGATGACGAACCGATTCGTGGCCGTGCTGAGATCATTCAAGACGATCGCACGAGTCGGTGCGATGGACTGCCGACGGACTTCGCCATTCGCGGCCGGTGCGAGCCAACGATCGCGCACGTCATTCAGTCCCGCCATCAGTCCCGCATCGAAGTCCACCGTCGCACCGATCATCAAATCGTTGCCGGCACCGCCGTCGATGACATCTCGTCCGTAACCGCCGACCAACACGTCGGCCCCGGCTCCACCCAACAGCGTGTCGTCGCCAAGTCCACCCAGCATCAGATCGTCGCCGTCGCCACCATCCAGCCGATCAAGGCCAACGCCTCCGACCACCGTGTCGTCGCCCGCTCTGCTCATCACGTCGTCGTTGCCATCTCCGACGGTCACACCATCGTCGCCATCACCCGTGTCGATCCAATCGTGGAACGGACTCCCCACGACGCGGTCGTCACCAGCCTGCGTGTTGACGATCACTCCAAAATAGCTCGACACCGCGAGGCTCTTCGCGTCATCGAGCGTCGCCGGCACCGACCGATCATTGCCGGATGCAGCCGCCTGTTGCAGTCCGAAGCGGCTCGACACACCGGTCAAGTCCACCACGTTCGCACGCTGATCCCCCACGACCACGATCCGCGAGACCAACGCCGCCGGAAGATTCGTGAGGATCTGTTGTGAGCTGTCTTGCCGAATGACCGATGCCGAACCGTTGATCGTCACCCGCACAACGTCGAAGGACGCCCCGCTGGAACTCACGGCCTGACTGCCCACGGTCAACGTCGAGGCGGAGGACTCCGTCAACTCGATCAGCAGCACACCCGGCGTTTGCAGATCACCCGTAAACGAGACCGCGCTCGGCAACGAACGGGATTCGAGTAACTCCAACGCCAGCGAAGGTCGCCGATGACTCTTCCGTCGATAACGGCTAGCGCGAATACGCTGAGAAATCTCACGGAGCCAATCCAACAGCCGCATGACCCACTCCGCGCCCGACAACTTCGTTCCGAGTCAGTTGTTGATCGTGCGCGCGAACCGAGGCTTCGCAAGCCGACATCCACCCGCTTTCAACTTCCAAGGAAAAGCGAGGCCGGTTATGTCGGCACCCATACCGCCGATTCGACCGCTGCAATTCGCACGACAGTT
>CAZILR010000077.1:0-12569 GCA_964539995.1 uncultured Planctomyces sp. | reverse complement strand
ACAACGATTACGTCGCGATCCCCAGCGGCAGCTTGAACTTCACCGGCACGTCAGGCGAGACGCACACGATCCAAGTCACCGTCAACGGCGACACGAACATTGAACCGGACGAAGTGCTGAGCGTGTTGCTGGGGACGATCACCGGCAACAGCCAGGTGACGATCATCGACGGGACCGGACAAGGGACGATCCTGAACGATGACTCCGGCTCGGATGGCACGCTGGACACGACGTTTGACACCGACGGCATCGTGACCGCCACCTTCGGGGTGAACACCGACTTAGCCCACGATGTGGTTTTTCAAGCCGACGGAAAAATGGTCGTGGTGGGTCTGTGCGCCACGGGTGGTGATGTTGATATCGCCGTCGCGCGCTACAACGTCGATGGGTCGCCCGACACATCGTTTGGATACTTGGGGCAAGTCGTCACCGATTTGGGTGCGCCTGCGGCGGTGTATTCTGCGGCCATCGACGGGAACGGAAAAATTGTCGTCGTCGGAAATTTTGTGAACGTCAACGACTCCAATTTCGTGGTGGTGCGCTACAACTCGGATGGCTCGCTGGATACCAGCTTTGACGGCGATGGCTTCGTCATCACCGACTTTGGCAACCCCAACGACATCGCCTACAGCGTAGCGATCGACGCGAATGGCAAGATCGTGGTCGGGGGCCGCGGAGCCATCAACAACTCCAGCAACCGTGACTTCGCGTTGGCGCGGTACAACCCGAATGGATCACTGGATACCAGCTTCGATACCGACGGCAAACTGCTGGTGGATTTCAACGGTGACGATGACACTGGCTACGACCTCGTGATCGACGCCGCTGGCAACATTGTGATGGTTGGCAGATCGACGTCGGTCATCGACGGCCGGGTCGCCGTGGCCCGGATCACCACAACCGGCGCGCTGGATACGACCTTCAGTACCGACGGCTTGCAGTTGACCAATCCTGGCAGCGCGTTTAGTGAAGCGCAAAGCGTCGTCATCGACGCCGACGGTAAGCTGGTCGTGGGTGTCTATACCTCTTTCACCGGTACCGATTTTGCCGTGTTCCGCTACAACGCCGACGGTTCGCTGGACACCAGCTTCGACACCGACGGCATCGTGGTCACGGACTTCGGGGGCGGAAACGACATCCTCCGGGATTTGACGCTGGACGCCAACGGCCGAATCGTTGCCGCCGGTGAAGCGACGGTCAGCGGTAATATCGACTTTGGTCTGGCCCGGTACAACACCGACGGTTCGCTGGATACCAGTTTTAGTTCCGATGGCAAGGTCACCACCGCCATCGGCAGTTTCATGGACGGGGCGCATGCGGTCGCCATCGACAGCCAGGGACGCATCGTGGCGGCGGGACAAACCAATGCGACCGGCGGGATCTATGACTTCGCGGTGGTCCGGTATGGCACTGGCACGGTCTCAAGCTCCAGCGTCAGCGTGGACCTCGGCGCGACGACCTCCGTGGCGGAGGGAAGCGCTTCGCAACTGATCTACACGCTGACTCGCGTTGGCGACACATCGGGCGCGTTGACGGTCAATGTCACGTTTGGCGGCGGAGCGTCGCTGGGTTCCGATTACTCGCAGTCGGGAGCCAGCAATGTCAGCGGGAACAATGCCCAGGTCACGTTCCTGGCCGGTTCCGCCACGGCGACGGTGACGATCACGTCGCTCGATGATCTGACCGACGAAAACACCGAGTCGGTGACGCTGACCGTCGCGAGCGGCAGCGGCTACACGGTCGGCGCTCCGGCCAGCGATTCAGGCGACATCACGGACAACGACGATCCGACCTCCGCGAACTTCACGATTCCCGATGACGGGACGGTGCGCGTGGTGATGAATGGCACGACGCTCGAAATTCGTTCGGTTCCCGGCGACGTAGTGCTGGCGTCGCGCGACATCGGCACGTTGACCGGCGGCGTCACGTTCGACAGTGGCTCGCAAGACGAGACACTGATCGTCGATGCCAGCAACGGCAATCCGATTCCGACCGGCGGTCTGAACTTCGATGCCGACGGCGGCACCGATCGCCTCGTCCTGATCGGAGATGGGACGCAGAACCCCGACTATCAGCCGAACAGCACGACGAACGGCACCGGCCTGGTCGATCTGACTGGCGGCACGATCAACTTCACCGGCCTGGACGCCGCCGATTTCGACACCGTCGGCACCTTCACGCTCGTCACGCCCAACGCCAACGACACGGTGGACCTCGCCAACGGAATGCTCGGCAGCGGAGCCGACGCGACGAGCATCACGGGGACATCCGGCGGAGTCGGCTTCCCGCAAGCGAACGTGCGCAACAGCGGCATCGCCATCGACACCACGTCGGTCGCCGGCACGGACACCGTGACCGTCACCAGCGCGAGCAACAATCACGGCAACACCAGCCTGAACGTGATCTCGGGAACCGAAGCGGGCGACATCATCAACATCAACGGCACGACGACGTTCTCCGGCACGACAACGCTCAACGCCAAGACGATCAACCTGAACGCAAACGTGACCAACGCCGTCACCGGCACAACGGCCACTTCGGTCAACGTCACGGCACCCGGTCAGATTCAGGACGGCATCAACGTGGCGGCCGACGGCGGCACGGTCCACATCGCGGCCGGCAACTACGCCGGCATTGTGGACACGTCGGCCAAGAGCGTCACGCTCGACCCGGCTGGTACGGTCAACTCGAACGGCACCTGGTCGCTCGACAACAACGACACGCTCAACATCGCCATCAACGGCACGACACCCGGCACGCAGTACGATCAGATCAACGTCACCAGCAGTATCGCGCTGGGCGGAGCGATCCTGAACGTGACCGGCACCTACACGCCGACCACGGCGGACACGTTCGAGATCATCAAAGCGAACGGCTCGGTGACGGGGAGCCTCGATGCCTCGACCTACCTGCTCAACGGCAAGCCGTTGACGCCGACCATCGACGCGACGGCTCCCGGCAACGTGGTGCTCGGCTTTGATTCGACGCCCGATCTGAGCGGAACCGGCGGCAACGACGACTTCGTGATCTCGCGAGACAACTTCGGCAACGTCGTGGTCACGCGCAACGGAATCCCGATTCTGACCGTGCCGGAAGGCGATCTCACCAGCTTGGACATCAACCCCGGCGACGGCGACGACACGCTGGTCATTGATGTCAGCAACGGCGATCCGATCCCGGCCGGCGGACTGAATTTCAATGGCGGGAACGGCAATGACCGGCTCGTCATCATCGGCGACGGCACGCAGAATCCGAACTACTCGCCCGACGGAGCGGACAACGGCGACGGCTCGGTCACTCTGACCGAAGGGACGATCAACTTCTCCGACACGGAAAACGCCGACTTCGATAACGTCGGCACGTTCACGCTCGACACGCCGAACGCGAATGACATCGTGGACCTGGCCAACGGATCGCTCGGCAGCGGAGCGGACGCGACCAGCATCAGCGGCACGTCCGGCGGCGTGGGCTTCACCCCGGCCAACGTGCGGAACAGCGACATCGTGATCGACACCACGTCGGTCGCGGGCACGGACACCGTGACCGTGACCAGCGCGAGCAACAATCACGGCAACACCAGCTTGAACGTGATCGCCGGCACCGAAGCGGGCGACATCATCAACATCAATGGGACGACGACGTTCTCCGGCACGACGACGCTCGACGCGAAGACGATCAACCTGAACGCCAACGTGACGAACGCCGTCACGGGCTCGACCGCGACGACGGTCAACGTCGTACCGGGCGCGGAAATTCAAGACGGCATCGACGTGGCGGCCGCGACCGGCGGCACGGTCAACATCGCGGGAGGCAGCTACACCGGCGACGTGAACACGTCGGGCAAGAGCGTCACGCTGGACCTCGAACCGAGCGTGGCCGTGGTCAATTCGACCGGCAACTGGACGCTCGACGCCAACGACGCACTCAACTTTGTGATCAACGGCACGACAGCCGGCACGCAGTACGAACAGTTGAACGTCACCGGCGACATCGAACTCGGTGGAGCGCGGCTGAATCTGTTCGGCACGCACGTTCCGGCTCCGGCCGACACGTTCTCGATCATCAACGCCACCGGCACGCAGAGCGGCACGCTCAGCCCGTCCACGCACTTCCTCAACGGCAAGCCTCTGGAAGCGACCTACACGGCGAGTCCGGGTAACGTGACGCTGGGCTACGACGCGACCCCCTCCATCGACGGCGGAGCGGGAGCCGATGAGTTTGAGGTTTCTCTGGACGGTTCCGGCAACATCGTGGTCACGAATCACGGTGTCCCCGTGATGACGATTCCGTTCGCCGGGCTGACCGAGCTGACGATCAACGGCACCGGTGACAACGATTCGCTGCTGATCGACTACACGAACGGGAATCCGATTCCCGACGGCGGCCTGACCTTCAACGGCGGTGACGGCGATGACTCGCTGGCCGTGAAGGGAACCGGGGGCCAAATCGTCGTGTACACGCCAGACGCCCTGCTCAACGGCAAAGGGGTCATCGACATCGACGGGAAGATCGTGAACTTCACCGGTCTGGAGCCGGTCGATTTCGACAGCGTGCTCAGCTTCACGCTCAACCTGCCCAACGGCGACGATCTGGTCTCGATCACCAACGGCTTCAATTCGGCAGTGACGACGCTGCTGGACCCGGTGGGAACGGTTCCGGCGATCGTGTTCTCTGGCACCAGTGGCGGCATCGGCTTCGAGTCCGCGCACGTCTTCCGCACGACCAACGTGACTGTCGATACGACGCTGAACATCGACGGCAACGACACGATCACCATCAACAGCGCTGATAACGCGCACGGCAACACGAACCTGACGATCAACACCGGCACCGGCAGCGACGCAGTGAACTTCATCGGCGCGATCAACTTCCCCAACATGGTGACGATCATCACGGACGGGGCAGTGACGGATAACGTCTCCGACGGCGTGACCGACATCACGGCCCTCACTCTGGCGGTCTCGGCCGCGTCGATTGGCGCGTCGGGTAACGATCTCGACATCTCGGTGGATTCGCTGACGACCAACACGTCGGCCTTCAGCGGCGATCAGTTCCTCAATGAAGCGAACGGCCTGACGCAGGTGAATCTGGCTGCCGGCAGCGGCGACATCACGCTCATCGCCGGAGCGATTGCTGACGGCGATGTCTCGACCGATTTCACGGCCGATGCACTGACGGTCACAGCCACGTCGTTCGGAGCCAGCGGCAACAACATCGACACGTCGGTCAATTCGCTGTCGGTCGATACCTCGGCCAGCAATGGCGACCAATACATCCACGAATCAACCGGCTTGACCGACCTGAACCTCAACGCGGGCGGTGGCGACATCACGCTGGTCGATGAAGGCCAGATCAGCGACACCTCCAACGACGGCGTCGATATCGCCGCCGACGAGTTCAGTCTGACGATCACGACCGCTGGCGAATTCGGCAGCGGCGGCAATCGCATCGAGACCGATGTCACGTCGCTGTCGGCCACGACGCTCGGCCAGGACCGCAACGTCTACATCCACGAAGCCAACAGCCTGACCAACACGAACATCACGCTCAGCCCGGCCGACATTCATCTCTCGGCGGGAGGCGACATCAACACCGGCACCGGCATCCTGACCGGCAACGGACTGAACCTCGTGGCTGGTGGAAGCATCGATGTCGATACGACAGTCTCACAGCTCAATCTCTCGACCTTGGCGAACGGCAACATCACGGTCAACGAGACCAACAACCTCGGTCAGCTCAACATCGACGCGGGAAGCGGCGACGTGAGCATCACCGCTGGCGGAGCAATCACGGACGGCGATGGGGCGCTCGACATCGCCGCCGACGAAATCAGTCTGATCGCGACCAGCCTGGGTGCGGCCGGTTTGCCGTTGCAGTTGAACGCCAACACGCTGACCACCGACACCGATGACCTGACCGACGGCGATCAATACCTGTCGGAAACGAACTCGCTGACCGTCGGCGCGGCGGATCTGAACGCCGGCTCGGCCACGATCTACCTCGTCAGCGGAGCGTTCCTGACTGCCAGCGGCGGCGACATCGTCAGCAACGTCGTCGTGGAAAGCGGCGCGACGCTGGGTGGCTCCGGTTCCGTCACGGGAACCACGCAAGTCAATTCCGGCGGCACGGTCGCTCCGGGCGCGACCACGGGAATCCTCAATACCATCGACGTGGTCTTCGCCAGCGGCTCGAACTTCAATGTCGAGGTCGATGGCAACGTCGCGGGGATGAGCTACGACCAACTCAACGTGACCGGCTCGGTCGATCTCGGCGGCGCGACGCTCGTGACGAGCGGTCTCGTGACCAGCACTCCGGGGCAGCAGATCGTGTTGATCAACAACGATAGCACCGATGCGATCGTCGGGACGTTCAACGGCTTGGCCGAAGGGGCGACGGTGATGATCAATGGCGTCACGTTCTACCTGAGCTACGTCGGCGGCTCGAACGCCAACGACGTGACGCTCACGGAAACGGGGCCGGCCGACTACACCTCCGACGGTGTGGGCGCGGGAGCGCTCGAACTGCGACTCAACGCGGGCAACGTCCAATTCGTCGATGACGGCGTGGTGGTCGATTCGCGTCCGCTGGCAGCGGTCCTGAATCAGCTCATCACGATCGACGGCAGCGATCCGGCCAACGAAACGCTGCTGGTGAACTTCGCGTTCGGCGGCTTCTTCGATGTCGATGTGCTCTTCAACGGCGGAATCGGGCCCGGCGGCAACGACAAGCTCGTGGTCGATGGCGGCACCTTCACGACGGCCGAGCACACCTTCACGACCGTTCTGCCGGCCGAGCACTCCGGCAACATCGTCTATGACACCGGCGCGGCTAGTGTGACGATCAGCTACACCGGACTGGAACCGGTCGATATGACCGGCAGCACGATCACCGATCTGATCTTCAACCTGCCGGTCGGTTCGGCGAACGACTTCCGGCTGGAAGATGACGGCAACCTGACCAACGGGCTGAACCGCATCGTCAGTAACGGCGGCACGTTCGAGACCACGCTGTTCGTGAACCCAACCGGCTCGCTGACGATCAACGCGGGTGGGCTGGGGGATTACTTCAATCTGTACCAACTGGATGACGGCTACTACACGCTCGGCGCGCCGATCACGTTCAACGGCGGTGCGGGAGCCGACCGGATGTACGTCCACACGAATGCCTCGACCACGACGATCCCGACCGGCGGCGTCAGCTTCGTCGGCAGCGGCAATAACGACGGCTTCTCGATTCTTCCGGGCTACATCGCGACGACGATCGCTCACAGCTTCACGAACTCGAATGACGGCTCGGTCAACATCGACGGTCGCACGATCAACTACGACGACATGAACGTCGCGGTCGGCATCTACGATCAACTGACGGCGACCAACCGCTCGTTCCAGTTCGCGGCCGGCAGCGACACGATCTCGTTCGGCGACGACCCGACAGCGAACGACAACTTCAGCCGCATTTCCGGCAGCGGATCGGTGACGACCGACTTCAAGAATCCGAGCGTGACCTTCGCACTCAACGGCGGTGACGGCAACGACGCGATCACGATTGGCTCGTTCGCCGGCATGGACGCTCAATTCGTCGCGGCCGTGACCATCGACGGCGAAGGAGACACCGACAGCATCACGCAGAACGCGGCGATGACGCTCGGATCGGGAACCTCGACGGGCAATCTGTCGCTGACGGCCGAGACCATCGACCTCAACGCCACGATCAGCACGACGGCGGGCACGGTCGGCACGGTGACGCTGTCGGGGACGGACATCTCGATCAACGCGGCGATCAACGCGGGTGGAAACGTCTCAGCGATCGCGACCAACAACATCGACCTGACCGGTGGTTCGATCACGACCAGTGGCGACGCGAACGTCTCGGCCGGCAACGCGCTCACGACCGACGCGGCCGGGACCGACATCACAGCCGCGAATGCGTCGCTCGGCAGCGGCGCGGGGGGCATCGGCACGCTGGCGAATCCGATTCGCCTGAGCGTCACGACGCTCGTGACCGACTCGAACGGTTTGAGCGACGGCGATCAATTCCTGGTCGAAGCCGACACGCTCGACATCGGTGTCGCCGATCTCGACGCGGGTACGGCGACGATCACGCTGGTCAGCGGCACGTTCCTGACGACGGCGACCGGCTCGATTCTCAGCAATACCGTGGTGGCGAATGGAGCCACGCTCGGCGGCAACGGCTCGGTGACCGGCAGCGTGACCGCTCAGAGCGGCGGCACGGTTTCGCCCGGCCCGACGACGGCGGTGCTCAACACGGGCAGCCTGTCGATGACGGCGGGCGCGAACTTCAACGCTCAGGTCAACGGCAACGTCGCGGGAACCAGCTACGATCAACTCAATGTCACTGGCACCGTCAATCTCGGCGGCGCGACGCTGAACGCGACCGGAACCATCCCGTCGCTGACGAATCAAGTGATCGTGCTCATCAACAACAACGACGTTGATCCGGTCGTCGGCACATTCGTGGGCTTGCCGGAAGGGGAGACGGTCTTCATCAACGGCCTCGGCTTCAAGATTTCGTATGTCGGCGGAACCGGCAACGACGTGACACTGACGGAACTGATTCAAGTGACCGTGACGGTGTCGCCAGCCAGCGTGGGCGAGGACAGCAATCAGCCGGTTTACTACACGTTCCATCGCAACGACATTCTCGATGTGATGACCGTGAACTTCGGCATCAGCGGCGCGGCGGTCGTGATCGACGACTTTACGAATCCGTCCGGGCACATCCGTCCGGGCGCTGCGACAGGCACGTTCGCTTTCGGCTACGGCCAGAGCGATTACGTCATCATGGTGATTCCGAACGCGGACACGATCGTCGAGAGCGATGAGGCACTGACGCTGACGCTCTTGCCCGGATCGAACTACGTTCCCGGAATTCCGAACTTCGCCACGGCGACGATTGTGAATGACGATTCGGTTCAGCAAGTCTCCGTCGCCGTCTCGCCGACGAGCGTGACGGAAGACGGCTCCGGCAACCTGATTTACACGTTCACGCGCACCGGTGGCTCGGCGATTCAACAGGCGGCACCGTTGACCGTGAAGTTCAACGTGTCGGGAGCGGCCACCTTCGGAACGGATTACACGCAGTTCGGCGCGACGACCTTCGGATCGACGGGCACCGTCACCTTTGGCCACGGACAAACCACGGCCAAAGTGACCGTCGATCCGACCCCGGATTCCGAATTCGAGCCTGCGGAGGACGTGGTCCTGACGCTCGCGGCCGACCCCAGCTACGGCATTGGTGCTCCGAGTTTCGCGTCCGGCACGATTACGAATGACGATCTTCCGCTCCCGGAAGTGTCGGTCTCGGTCTCGCCGGATGTGCTTGAGGACGGGACCACCAATCTGGTCTACACGTTCACGCGAACCGGAAATCTGAACGTCCCCTTGACCGCGAATTTCACGGCCACGGGGTCGGCGACGTTCATTACCGATTACATGCAATCGGGCGCGACGACGTTTTCGGGTGGAGCAGGGACCGTGTCGTTCGGACACGGTCAGGCGACGATCACGATTGTCGTCAACCCCCAGGCGGACACGATCGTTGAGCCGGATGAAAGTGTGATTCTGACGGTGACGGGCGGGATGGGCTACACCGTCGGCGCGAGCAATCAAGCGACAGGTCAGATTCTCAACGATGATGTTCTGCCCACGGTTCAGATCGCGGTCTCTCCGTCGAGCGTCGCGGAAGATGGCTCGACCAACATGAAGTACACCTTCACCCGCACGGGGAATCTCAACGTGCCGTTGCTTGTGAACTTTACGGTAGGTGGCGCGGCGACCTTCGGAACGGATTACACCACCTCCGGCGCGAGGACTTTCAACGCGACCTCCGGGTTCGTGAAGTTCGGCCACGGCGTCAGCACCGCCGTCGTCACGATCAACCCCTCGTCGGACACGCTGATCGAATCGAATGAGGACGTGATTCTGACCCTCGCCCCCAGCGCGACCTACGGCATCGTGGGCAGCGGCTTTGCCACCGGAATCATCACCGAAGACGACGCGACGCAGACCGTCAGTGTGGCTGTGTCGCCGAGCGGCGTGCAGGAGGACGGCTCGCCGAATCTGGTCTACACGTTCACTCGCACCGGCGGATCGACCCTGCAATTGAATCGCCCGCTGGCCGTGAATTTCACCGTCGGTGGCGGCGTCAACGAAGCGACGTTCATCACGGACTACACGCAGTCAGGAGCCAGAACATTCTCCTCGACCACGGGGACCGTCAAATTCGGACACGGGGTCAGCACCGCGAAAATCTTCATCAATCCCAGGGCTGATCTGATCGTCGAGAATGACGAGGTCGTGACTTTGCAGATTGATCCGAACAGCCAGTACCTGATTGGCACCGGCCTGGCGAGCGGAACGATCCTGAACGACGACTTCGTGCCGACGGTGCAAGTGACCGTGTCACCGTTGAGTGTGTCCGAGAACAACCCGCAGGGATTGATCTACACCTTCAGCCGCTCGAACAGCAGCCTGAATCCGTTGACGGTCAATTTCTTGGTGGGTGGCGGCGCGAACGAAGCCACGTTTGGCACGGACTACATGTCGTCGGGGGCGAATAGCTTCTCCGGTTCCGCAGGCACCGTGACCTTCGGACATGGTCAATCCACCGTCGTCGTCGTCATCCAAGGGCTTTCGGATCTCGTTGCCGAACCCGATGAAGAAGTCACCATCAAGGTGGTGTCAGGAACGGGCTACGACGTCGGAGCGATCGACACCGCGATCGGAACGCTGCTCGACGCCTTGCCGTAATGCGGGTCGTCACGAACGCCAGGGAAGCTGACTGCGATCCCGGATTCACTCAACGTACAAAAACTCGTTGCTGTTGAAGAGGACTCGCGCCAACGCCGGCAATCCCTGTTGAGCCGCGAAGTCTCGAAGTGCCGCAACCTCCGCAGCGAGCGGCTTGCGGCCCAGAGTCCGCTCGAACAACTGCGTGATGGTTTGCTCGGAAACGTCTGATGTTGCTGGCTGGAGTTTCTCCGCCAGCCGGTCAGACATCCGCAGCATGAATGAGTTGTTGAACAGCGACAGGGCTTGCAACGGCGTTGTGGTGACCGCGCGACGCGGTGTCTTCGTCGAGGGATCGGGGCAATCCAACACTTCCAGAAATGGGTTGCGGCCGGAACGGACCCAGGTGCGGTACAGGCTGCGGCGATGAAAACTCGCGCCGACCGGATCGAGGATGTCGTAGAACTGCGAGTTGAACACGAAGGTCGTGAAGTCGTGATAGCCCGGCCCGCCGACCGTCGGATTCAGTTCTCCTGTGACGCTCAGCACCGCATCGCGCAAAGTCTCGGCATCGAGACGCTGAGGGCTTTTACGCCACAGCAGGCGGTTGCCGGCGTCCTTTTTCGCCGCATCAATCCGAGGACGCGACGACTGACGATACGTCGCCGAGTTTACGATCAGGCGATGGATGTGCTTCAGGCTCCAGTTGTGATCCATCAGTTCGGCCGCGAGCCAATCGAGCAGTTCGGGATGGCTCGGCCGGCCACCGTTGAAGCCGAAATCACTCGGCGAATCAACCATTCCCACGCCAAAGTGGTAATGCCACAACCGGTTGACGATCACGCGAGCGAACAACGGATTGCGACGGTCGGTGATCCAACCTGCGAGTCCCTTGCGCCGTTCGCCATCCGTCGCCTCTTTTGGCAACGACAATTCCGCCAACTCTTCTGCCCGGCCGATGGGTGACGGCCGATGGCCGATGGCTGTAATCCCACCTCCAAATACTTCCTCGGCCGGAGTCGCCGGATTACCGCGCAACAACAAATGCGTGGCTTCGAGGTTCTTCGGAGCGACGGCGTAAACGCGATTCTCACTGGCTCGCGCGAGTTGCTTGCGGAGATGGTCAGACTCGAACTTGAGTTGCGTTCGCTCAGTCTTCACCGACTCCGGCAAGCGGGCGAGCAACTCTTGTTCGGAGATCGCATCCGTGAACACGCCCGCCGAGGCGGCGATCTCGGCCGCCGTCAGCGCGCGGTCGTACAACGCGGCGCGGTCGATCGCGGCGGCGAGCATCTTGTTGCCACCGACCGGGCCGTGTCGCAGACCGAAGGCGATTTGCGATTTGTCCGCCTCGAACGTGATCGGCCCGCTGCTTTTGTACGGCTGGCCGTACAACTGACCGTTGCGGTAGCCGGTGATCGTGCCGTCAGCGTCGTACACGATCGCCAGATGCACGGCTTGCTTGTCGGCCTCGGTCTCTTCGGGAGCTTGGAAACTTTGCGTGCGGACGTAGCCGTTGCTGCCGGCCATCCAGCGATTCGGTTCGCGCTCGGCGAAGACGATCGAATCAAACGTCGCGCCGTCGAGCGTTTGCAGCGTGATCGCTCCGCCGCCGGTTTGATTGCGATGATCGAGTCGCAGCCAAACTTCGATCGTTTTTTCTTTGATGGACTTCTTCAGCGGCGCGGTCTCCGCGAACGCCTGGCGTCCGTTGACGAGCAGCGAGCCGTCTTTCAACTTCGCGCCGTTCGCAGTGACGTGCAACTCACCGAGCGAATCCTTCAGATCATCGTTGAATTCCCAACGAGCGATCGGTTGTGG
>CAZILR010000076.1:0-12669 GCA_964539995.1 uncultured Planctomyces sp. | reverse complement strand
CGTCGCGTTGCTGGCATCCTTCGCCGTCACCGTGACGTCCACACTTCCCACATCTGCATTCAGCGGCGTCCCGGAGAATGTTCGTGTCCCGGCATTGAAACTCAACCAACTCGGCAGTCCGCTGGCCGTGTACGTCAACGAATCGCCGGCATCCACGTCGTTGAACGTATTGGACGCGAACGTGACGCTGAACGCCGAGTCCTCCGCTGCGTTCTGATCCGCGATCGCGTTTGCGACCGTCGGTGCGTCGTTCGTGTTAGACACGGTGATGCGGAACGTGTCCGTGATCGTCGCGTTGCTGGCATCCTTCGCCGTCACCGTGACGTCCACACTTCCCACATCTTCATTCAGCGGTGTTCCGGAGAATGTTCGTGTCCCGGCATTGAAGCTCAGCCAGCTCGGCAGTCCGCTGGCCGTGTACGTCAACGTGTCGCCGACATCCACATCGTTGAACGTGTTGGACGCGAACGTGACGCTAAACGCCGAGTCCTCCGTTGCGGACTGATCTGCGATGGCGTTCGCCAACGTCGGGGCGTCATTCACCGCATTGACGGCCAGCGTGAATGACATCGGCGTCGAGCTTGCCCCATCGCTGACCGTCAGTGTGATTGTCGCCGTTCCAGATTGATTGGTCGCCGGAGTGACCACGACCGTCCGAGTCGCACCGCTGCCGCTGATCACAATGTTTCCCACGGGAACGAGCGTCGAATTGGAAGTCCCCGGCGTCATCGTCAAGCTGCTGGCCGCAGTCTCGACGTCGCTGACCGTGAAGCTCAGTTCGGTCGTCGCACCATCCTCGTTCACAGTTTGATTGGCGACTTGGGTCATCGCCGGAGCATCGTTGACAGCGTTGACCGTCACCGTGAAGGTCCGGCTGGCGGTCACATCGTCCGCATTTCCGAGCGTGCCATCCGGGCCAGAACCGCGAGTCGTCACCGTGATCGTGGCCGAGCCGCTTGCGTTGCTGGCTGGCGTGAATCGCAGGCTGCCGGTCGCATCAGGCGACGAGTAATCGATCACCGGGTTCGGAATCAGCGCGGTGTTGTCACTGGTTGCGGTGACTTGGAATGACGAATTCGTTCCGATCGCCGTGATGTCCGACAGCGAGACTGTTTGCTCAGGCGCATCTTCGGAGATCGTCATACCCGTGCTGAATTCGGCCAGTTCAATGCCTTGCAGCGTGTCGCTGGTCGGATTCGCTCCGATCGTTCGGCTGAAGCGAAGCCCCGAAGTCAGCGCGGCATTGTTGTCGAACGCGATGCTCAGGAGGTCATTCCCCGCCCCGCCCGCGATCACGTCGCTGCCAGATCCGCCTGCCAACAGATCGACTCCGGCATCACCGAACAGCGAATCGTTGTCGGCACCGCCGCTGAGCGAGTCGTTGCTGTTGCCGCCGCGGATCGTGTCATCGCCGGTATCGCCAGTGATGTTGTCGGCAAACTCGCTGCCGAGAATACTGTCGGCTCCGGCTCCACCATGAATCGAGATGCGGACTCCTCCCGCATTCGTAAACGCGGCCATCGTCACACCAGTCAAATCGATGACATTGCCACCGTCGCCGCCATTGATGGTGATGGTCTGCACGTTCCCCGCGCTGACCCCTTGCAGCGAGGCGTCGAGAATTCCGTTCTTGAGCACTTCCAATTCGCCATCCACGGCGCGAACGACGACCGACTGTGAACCGGTCAGGTCGATTTGCAATGTGCCATCGAACACCGTTTCGAGCGTGAAGCTAACCCCAGAAACGTCGGTGGACGTGAGCAGTCGAACGGTTGCCGATCCCGATTGAAGCTGATTGGTCAGCACCGAAATCCGCTCGCTGTCTTTGTCGGCGACGATCAAATCGGGATCACCGTCGCCGTCGATGTCGCGAGCGGCGACTGAGAACCGCAGCGCTCCCGACGATTCATTCAACACGCCCGCCGATTCCGAAGACGAGAACTGTCCACTGCCATTGTTTCGCAACAGGCTGATGTCCGGTGTGACGGTGAGGCTCGAACGAGCTTGATGCGTGACCGCCAGGTCGATGTCGCCATCCCCTTCCAAATCGACCGCGACAATCGCCGCCGGGCCAACATCCGCCGCGAACGATTGCGGAGCCGCGAAGACGGCGTTGCCAGTGTTGAGCCAGACCGCAATCGAATTCGAGAAATACTTCGTGACCGCGAAGTCTTGTCGGCCATCGCCGTTGAAGTCGCCCGCTGCGATTCCAAACGGAGCATCGCCAACGGTCAATCGCTGATCGACCGTGAAGCCGCCGCTGCCGTTGTTGCGCAGGATCGCCACTTGCTTCGCGTCGCGCAGCGTGACCAGCAGTTCTGGCTTGCCATCGCCGGTGACATCGGCGGCGGCGATCGCCAGCGGAACCGTTTGCAGCGGCACCGAGACTGCCGTCGCGAATGTTCCCGATCCGTTGTTCAAGAGGATCGACACGTTTTGACCACGCTCGTTGGCAGTAACCAGATCTAAGTCACCGTCGCCGTCCAAGTCCGAGGCGATGATCGAGCGTGGCGTCGAACCGACTGCCAAGTTCACCGGAGTTGCAAACGTCCCGTTCGTATTCTTCAGCAGCGAGACGTTGCCGGTGTAAGTGTTGGCGATCGCCAGATCGTCGCCGTTGCTCAGACCGTCGAAGTTGCCGGAGACCACCGCAAACGCGCCGAAGCCGCGCTGCGGACCCAATTCCAGCTCCGTCGAATTCGAGCTGTATCCCGACAGCGATTGCAGGATCAAACTGACATTGCTGGTGTCTTCGTTCGCAACCGCGATGTCAGGCATCGCGTCGGAGTTGAAGAAGCCAAACGTAACCGCTTGTGGTCCGCCACCCGCGACCAACTCCGTCCGAGAAAACTGATTGGCCAACGGCGACGTCTGCCGCATCCCATTGCCGCCCAATTCGAGACGCACCTGATACGTCCCGGCTCGCATGTTCTCGATTGTGTAGCTTCCCGCTTCATCGACCAACGGCGTCCCTGAATTATCTGCAAGCGTCGTCGCAAATGGTTCACCGACGTCGCGCACGCCGTCGTTGTCCAAATCGATGTACGCGATGATGCCCGCCAGTCCTTCACCGAAATCGCGAACGCGGTCGTGATCGAGGTCGTTGAACACGAAGCCCTTTATGTCGGCATCGCCGGTCTGCCCGCCCGCCTCAGACGACGTGACACCAAAGTGAATGTCGTCGCGCGACTGACCCGCTCCCAGCACGAATTGATGCCGCCCGCTGTTCGCCGTCGGCGCGGTGAGGCTGAACCCAGATTGGCTCACCAGACCGACCGTGTAACTTCGCAGCGACTTCAGGCCGACGAACGCAAACTCGCCGAGTTCATTGGTCACTCGCGATGGTTCAGGATCGTTCGTCGCCATGTTGCCGTCGATATCCGTATCGAAGACACCGTCCGCATCAAGATCGAGGAACACTCGCCAACCGGCCAGCCCCGTTTCCGTCGTGTCTTGAGTCAAGTTGCCATCCGCATTCGCGAACACAACGCCGCGAATCTCGCCCGCTAGAGCACGGTTGCCGAAGTTGGCTCCAGTAACGATGCCACCCGGAGTAACCGTGACCGTGTGACCAATCTGCGGCGCACCGAGCAGCACGCGCGCGTTGTTGGATGTGCCGTTGACCGCCACCACATCCAAGCCGCTACGCCCATCGAAGTCCGCCACTGCCAGAGCTGCTGGCGAGACTGCTCCCGCACCCAGCGAAACGACAAGCGGCGCGGCGAACAGTTGCGTTGCGCCAGTGCTTCCTTCGGGATCGACACCGACTTCAATCGACTGGCCGAGTCGAATTTGCGACGTGTGAATCACGCCATCAGCGACACCGTCCGCTTCACGTTCGGTCGAATCTTCGTTGCCGCTGAGCGACAGCGAGAACGATTGCCGACCGATGCCGCTGGCTTGGAACTTCACCGCACCGAGACGTCCGAATTGCGTCACCGTGCCAGTGTCGGCCACCGGGGTCGAGCCGTGCAGATTGTTGATGAGTCCCGCCGAGACGCTGCTGGCTTCGGCGAAACTGAAGGCTCCTGACGCATCGACTTCCAAGAAGCTCGACAGCGTCGCATCGAACTGCAAATCCACTCCCGCCGAGAGCACTCCTTGCGAAGCTCCGAAGACCGGAACGCTCAGTGGAAACTCTGGTCGTCCCACCGCTAGCAGATCGCGGACCCAGACCTCGACGAAAAACTCTTCATTCGGCAGCACCGAAGTTACGGACGTCGGCAAGGTGGTGACATTCGTCGCCGTCGTAATCTCGCGAGTGACGACCAACGCATACTCGATCGTCTCGCGTGGAGTGACGGTAACTTGGAACGTGTCTTCGACAAACGCTCCTGCCAAGTCGGTCGCCCGCGCCGTGATTGCCGTCGGTGTTCGCTTCTGGTTTGCCGAGTAGCCCAAATAGGCCAGCGAGAGATCGTGCCCGTTGGTGATCTGCACATTGACCAGCTCCGAATTCGTGTTGGTTCGAATCGAATAGGTCAGCGAGTCACCGAGATCGACATCGCCAAACAACAACCGCAGATCAACCGAATCGGACGCATCGCCATCGCGTCGCGTGCGATCGTCGAAGCCACTCCCCACCAGGAACGGTGTTTCATTGACGTTCACGATGCCGATACTCATCACCGCACTGCGCTGCAAACCGGCACTGTCCGTCGCTTGAATCGTCACCGCGTAGGACGAACGAACTTCAAAATCGAAGGCCGCGTTGATGAACAGGTCGCCCGTCGCGGCATTGAACGTGAAGAAGCTGCGGTCGCCGGCCACCATCGCTAGCGAGCTGAGATTGCCGTCCGGGTCCGACGCATTCACTCGGCCGACCAAGGTTCCGATCGCGAGATTTTCGTTGATCGAGAAGTTCTGTGACGAAACGTCCGGCCGGCGATTGAGCGGCAGTTCAAAGGCTCCAATGTCCGCCGTCGCGCCGTTCTGATTGTCGCCGTCCAGGATTCGCGTCTGACCGCGTTGGTCGAGCGAAGGTGCTCCCGCGTTGTCGCCGGCATCCAGAGCCGGACTAAAAATCAAGGTCTCGCCCGCTTGCGACACCAGCAACGCGTGCGTGCGAGTCGTGCCGCCGTTGTTGGCGAGCGGCGCGATTTTCGGATCGATGGGAGCACCCGTCGTCCCGACCAAATCGCCGTTGACGCTGTTCGTGAAGCCGGACGCGCTGCCAAGTGCTCCGATCAAATTATGTCCCTGCGACGAGAAGACTCCCGCCACATCCGGGTTCGCATTGATCGCTCGGTTCGTCGCGATCAACGTGTTCTTTGCCTGGAACGTCCCCGACTGAACGAACACGCCACCCGCGTCGTGATCGACCGAGTTGTCTGCAATCGTCACATGATTGAGCGTCAGTGTGCCGATCTGATGATGAATCGCTCCGCCGTCGGTCTTGGCGAAGTTGGCCGAAAACGTGCTGTTGGTGATCGTCCCCGAACCCTTGTTGGCCCAGCCGCCGCCGTTCAGTCCACCGGTGCCAGTACCGGCGAGCACCTGGTTGTGATCGAACGTGCTGCCAACGATCGTCACCGTCGAACCCGTGTCGGAGAACACCCCGCCGCCGGTCGCCACACCAGTTCCATTGGGCTGAACGATGTTGGCCGTCAGTGTCGAGTTGTTGATCGTCAACGTGGTGTTCGTGCTGGAGAAGATCGCTCCGCCGCGCGACGTGCCGCCCGCCGCAATCGCTCGCGCTTCGTTGCCGTCGAACAGGCTGTTGGTCACGTTGAGCGTGCCGCTGCTGAAGATCGCCCCCCCGCCCAACTTGGCCGAGTTGTCGCGCAGCGTGCTGGAGTCGATCGTCACGGTCATGCCGGTTCCCGTGGTCGAGATCGCCCCTCCCAAGCCGTTCGTACCGACCGCCGTGTTGTCGGCCAGCGTGACACCAACCAGTGTGACCGTTGTTCCTGTCCGTGTGGAAATCGCTCCGCCGCTGCGTGCCGAGTTCGCCAACAGTTCGCTGTCGCGAATGATGAGCGTCCCGTTGTTGTCGATCGCTCCGCCGTCCGCACCGGTTCCCACGTCGCCGTTTCGCAGTGTCACGCCGACCAATTCCAGCGTCGCGCCGCTTTTCACGTCGAACAACCGATCCAAGTCGTTCGCGTCGATGATCGTCTGCCCTGCACCCGCTCCACGAATTCGTAAGAAGCCGCTGGTGATGTCCAAGTCGCCTGTCGCCGCGCCTTCTTCCGATCGAGTTCCCAACGTGAACGTGAACGTCCCGGCCGGCAGGATGATCTCGTCATCGCCCGCCAGCGCGTTCGCCTCCATCACGGCCGCTCGCAGCGTGATCTCGTTCGCGACCCCCGTGTTGACGACGCCGTTGCCGGGCGTCTGATCGACTTTATCCACCGTGGTGGTGACGGTCAGATTCGGCTCATCGTCCGTGATCGTGGCCGTTCCGGAAGCATCCAGCAGAGTGGCGTTCGCGGGATTCAGCAACGTGACCAAGATCGTCTCGTTGGCTTCGCGTTCCAGATCGCCAAACACGGACAGATTGATCGCCGCCGTCGTGACTCCCGGAGCAAACGTCAGCGACCCGGTTCGCAACGCCGAGCCGCTTTGCCTGTAGTCAGCCGGGCTGCTCGTGCCGAAGATCGCTGTTCCATCCGCGAGTGCGAAGTCCACCGTCACGGTCTTCTCGCTGGCTGCCGACAGCGTGACCGTGAAGAACCCACTGGCCGTGCCGCTGTCCCCTTCGGTCAGCGACAGATCATTGACCGACAGAGTCGGCAGCGCGTCGTTATCGAGGATCGTCGCCACTCCTTGAACGTCGATCGGCTTGGCATTCAAAATGTTCGATAGTTGGACAAAGAACGTCTCGTCGAATTCGTCGGTCGTGTCACCAAAGGCGTTGAATGTCAGCTCGGTCGAAGTCTGCCCGGCGAGTACTCGGCCCGAAGCGTGATCGCCGGCCTGATACCGGAAATCGACGCCGCGCGTCGCCGTGTTGCCGAGCAGATCGAAATCAAACGTCACATCCCGATCGACAGCCGCCGACAGCGTGGCATGGAAAGTCACGTTGACCGTGCCGCTGTCATTCTCCGTCACCGTGACATCGTCGATCGTGAGCGTCACCGAATTGCCAAAGTCGATACCGGTCACGACCTGCCCTGCGCCGACGGTGATCGACCCAGACGTGACGCTCGTCTGCGTCGCGACTCCTGTGATGACCCACCCGGTTGGCAGGACTTCACGCACCACATACGAACCTGGAACCACACCCAACAAAGAGTAACGGCCAGCCTCATTGATCCCGGATGTCGCCGGATCGTCGGTCAACGAGAGCGTACTCGGTTCGCCGACGTCAAATTGCTGATCGTTGTCGAGATCGAGATACACGCGGCGGCCAGCCAGTCCCGGCTCGACCGGCGACTGCCCATAAAATCCATCCGCCTGAAGATCGTAAAACACCGAGCCATGAATCTCGCCGAGGTATCGCTCGACCGCACCGATATCGACCGTCGCTGTCGAATCGAAGTTGCCATCCTGCGGGCGCAGCGTACCAATCTGATCGGTAGCCGGAGCACCCGCATTCGTCCCCGCGTCAATCAGCGGACTGCCGGGCAATGGCAGATAAGAGAGCGTCGGCCCTCCGTTGTTGACGAGAGGACCGAGCAGCGGGTTAATCGGAGTGGAGACGGTGCCAACTCGATCGCCATTCACTCCGTTGACGAAGCCCGTCGTCGATTCGCCGATCCCGATGAAATTGTGGCCCAGGCTTTCATACGCGGTGCCGCTGAGGTCTGAGGTCTCGGTCGTGCCGGCGGTATTGCCGGCGACGACGGTGTTGAGCACTCGATAGATCGTATTCGCGCCCTTCGCCAGTCCGCCGTTGAGACCGCTAGTCGAGTTCGCGGTGACCGTCGCATTCGTCAGGTCCACGCGCCCGCCATCTCCGAGGATCGCACCACCCCCATTCACGCCAGTGTTGGCGGTGATCGTCGAATTCACGACGGTGATGAAGCCGCTTCCCGCGCCGGAATCTTCGATAAAGATCGCACCGCCCCGTTGGGTCGCCGTGTTGTGGTCCAGCAAGCTCTGGTCGATCACCACCGTCGTGGGCGACGTGTTGTTACCCCCTCCGGTATAGATCGCGCCTCCATTCCGAAACGCACTGTTGTTGGAAACACGACTGTGGACCAACTCCGTCCGGCCCCCGTCGAGATACAGTCCGCCGCCATCGCTCGGCGTGACGGAGTTGTCGTGAATCCAGGAATCCACCACGCGCAGTAACTTGCTGTCAACATCCGTGATAAAGGCGATTCCGCCGCCGCCCACCACTGCCGTGTTGTGGGAAATCTCCACGTCCTCCAGAACGGCTCCTTCACTCGCGATGTACAACCCGCCTCCCAAAAGACCGGACGAGTTTTGTGTGACCTCGCTACGAACCAGCGTCAGTGGTCCAGCCGCCAAGATTCCAGCACCAGGGATGTTGGTCTCAGTCCTGCCGCCACGGATCGTGACATCCTCGATCCGATTCGGACCTCCTCCACTGCTCAAAATGTCGAACACGCGATCCAACCCGGCACCATCAATAATGGTCGAGCCGCGTCCCGCGCCGACAATCGAAACCGGAGCCGTGATGTCGAGATCTCCCGTCGTCTCATTGGCCACCGCTCCAGAATCTCCAACTCCCGCGATCGTGAGCAAATACGTTCCCGCCGGCACCGCGATCGTCTGCACACCCACGAGCGCGTTCGATTCCATGATCGCCGCGCGGAGCGACGTCTTGCCGCTGGCATCACGAGCCAATCCATCGCCAGGGGTCACGTCCACGGTGTCAGCGAACGTGTTGACAATGAACCCCGTCAACCCAGACTCGAACGCACCGATGTCCGACGCGGTGCCGATCGTACGCGGCACGCCACGCTGATCACGGTCGGTGACCAGGGCTGCGGTTCCCGCATCAATCGCCGGACTGCCGGCCAGCAGCGCGTGAGTCTTCGTCAGTCCGCCATTGTCTGCCAGCGGGCCGATCTTTGGATCGAGTGGGGTTTGCGTTGTCCCGACCAGATCATTCCCCGCGCCGCTCACAAAACCGGTGGCCGAGCTGCCAGAGGCAAAGAGATTGTTACCGCCACTCAGGAAGGCTCCGCCAATGTCTTGTGGGAACGTGCCATTCAGTTGGTCCACATTGCCGGCCAGCAGCGAGCTTTCGATGACGCTGGTGGCACTATTGAGCAAGCCAACGCCACCGCCAAAATTGTTGGCCACCGTTGATCGCCGCAGGGTCAGCAACGCCGGCGCATCAGGACCAAGATTCGCGATTCCGCCGCCGGAGATGCCGCCGCCGCCGATCGACTGGGCGACGTTGCCGCTGATCGTCGAATCAAGAACCACGAGTTCACCGTTGCGGTTATAGATGCCACCACCAGTCGCTCCGAGTGGACTACTGCCTTGCGCGATCGCCCGATTATTCGCCACCAGCGACTGGCTCAACTGCAACCGGGCACTGTTAAAAATGACGATCGCGCCACCAGACGCGCTGACAGTTTCGAGATGCTCGTTTTCGGTGAATGTGCTCTGTTCGACGGTCACGTCGGTCAATCCCTGCACTAATCCAATGACCGCCAGCGCGCCACCGCCGGATGCCGCTTGCCTGTCTGACACGACCCGATTTTGGTGAAACGTCGCCCGGCGAATCAGGAGGTTTGCGCCCGAACCGACCGAGACCGCCCCGCCATAGAACCCGGATGTGTTGTCCTCGAACACGGTGTCTTCAATCACACCTCCGTGGTGAGAGGCACCGATCGCGCCACCTCTCAGGCCAGCCGTATTCTCGTGGAAGATCGACTGAGAGACGTGCAGGCCGCCCGCGAATTCGTGAACGATCGCTCCAGCATCCTCCGTCGCGGTGTTTCCGGTGAATTCTGACGTCGAGACCGTCAGACTTCCTGAGCTGACTCCCATGATGGCTCCACCGGATCGAGCGGTGTTGCCGGTGAACTTGGTTCCGTGGACGACCACGGGCGCGAAGCTGTCGGAGTAGATCGCCCCGCCGACGTTGTCCGCGTGATTGCCGACGAACTCCGCGTCATTCAACAGCAATGTTCCCTGATTTCGGATCGCCCCACCGTTGTTCAAACCATCGACCGCGCGACCATTGGTCAGCGTCAAGCCGCTCAGCGATAACCGGCCGTTCGACGACACTTCGAACCAACGATCCAGTGACTGCGCATCGAGCACCGCCAACCCGGCTCCCGCGCCCACGACGTCGATCGAACTGTTGATGTCGAGATCGCCAGTGACACCGGCATTCTCATTCGCTCCCACGCGAGTCAGCGCGTAGTTCCCTGTCTGCACGAAGATCACGTCATGTCCGGCGAGCGCATTCGCCTCCATGATCGCCGCGCGCAGCGACGTTTGGCCGTTTGAGTCTGCCGCGATGCCGTCGCCGGGGTTGGCATCGATCGTGTCGGCCGTCGTTGTCACGAGGAACGCGAACTCAACCGCGCCGATGTCGGTGGTTGCTACGCCATTGCCATCGGCGTCGAGAATTCGGCCGGCCCCGCGTTGATCGATCGTCGCGCTGACGGAATTCACTCCGGCATCGATAAGCGGGCTGCCTCGCAGCGGCAGATAGGTCAATGTCGAGCTGCCGTTGTTTTGCAGCGGGCCAAGCTGCGGGTTCAGTGGCGAGCCACTCGTGCCGGTGCGATCGGTCGGTTGCGAGAAGCCGGTCGCCGTCGTCACCAGTCCCACGAAGTTGCCTCCCAGCGACGTGAAGCCGCCGAGCACGTCCGGACGGCTGCTCAGCGTTCCGGTGATGACGTTATTTTGAAGGTTGACCGTGCCCGCGTTGACATGCACGCCACCCGCGAACGAGGCACTGCTGCTGGCGTTCGCGTGAATGGTGTTGTTCGTCAGATTCAGCGTTCCCGCGAACTGCTGGATCGCACCCGCACCATTCGATGAACTGACGTTGCCGGAGAATGTGCTGTTGGTGATCGTCACGATTCCCGTGCTGTCGTTGGACAAGCCGGCTCCCGAATTGGTCGCGGTATTGCCGCGGATCGTACTGCCGATGATCGTGAGCGTGGCGGTGTTCGTGTTGTTGATGCCGGCACCACCTTGTGCCGAGTTCTGCGAGATCGTGGAGGACGTGACTGTCATCACTCCGTCACTGCGATTGGCCAGTCCACCGCCACCGTTACTGACCGCCGCCGAGTTTCCATGGATGAGGCTGTTGGTGATCGTGACGGTGCCGCCGAAGTTCTGGATGGCTCCCCCTTGCGAGCCGCTGTTGTTCGTGAAGGTCGAGCCGGTGATGTTGAGTACCGCATTGTCTTCGTTATCGATCGCTCCGCCGCCGCCGACAGTGACGACGTTATTGCTGAAGGTCGTATTGGTGATCGTGGCCGTGAACCCAGTTCTGTGATGCAGTCCACCGCCACCACCCCAGCTCGTGTTGTTGGTGATGAGCGAATCGCTGATCGTCAGCGTGCCTTGGTTGTAGATCGCTCCACCTTCGCAGCCAGTTGCCGTCGCTTCATTGCTGTCGAGCGTCACGCCAACCAGTTCCAGCGTGCCCGAATTCAGAATCCCGCCGCCATCGGCTCCACCGATGAGTTTGCCATTGCGAACGGTGATCCCCTCCAGCCGCAGGCTCTTACCAGACTTCACATCGAAGACACGATCCAGATCCGCCGCGTCGATGATCGTCGTTCCGGCACCAGCCCCAATGAGGATCACGCCATCCCGAATATCGAGATCGCCCGTAGCCGCGAGATCATCCAACGCTCCCGCGAGACTGAGCGTGTACGTCCCGGCGGACAAGAGGATCGTGTCGGCCCCCGCGCGAGCGTTCGCTTCTTGGATTGCCGCCCGCAGCGAGGTCATGCCGTTGGCGTCCACGGCCACGCCGTCGCCGGGATTCGTATCGACGGTGTCGAGCGTTGTGTTGACGACCAAGCTCGGCTCATTGTCGAACGTAAGCACGTTCACGGTTTGCGAGGCCGCGCTGTCGAAGAGGTCCGCACTCGATGCCGTCACGATAGATATCGTGACCAGCGACATCTGGTGCCCGTCCGACAGCACGTCATTGGCTCCGGTGACGGTGACGGTCTGCGGCACGTTCCAATTACTCGCATTGAACGTGAGTGTCGCGGGAGACACGGTCGCCTCCGTCGTGTCGCCGCTGGTAACGCTGAGGATGACATCC
This sequence comes from uncultured Planctomyces sp., assembly GCA_964539995.1. Lineage (GTDB taxonomy): Bacteria > Planctomycetota > Planctomycetia > Planctomycetales > Planctomycetaceae > SXKJ01. The sequence continues at coordinate 503 of CAZILR010000076.1, read as the reverse complement.
GAATCGGGGATCGCGGTCAGGACCACCGTGAAGGTGTCGGTCGTGCCGGATTCGTTGACTCGTGTTGTGCCGCCGCTCTGAGTGATCACGAAGTCCGACACGTCGTTATCGGTCGTCGTGACTCCGACCGTCTGGTCCGCAACCGGATCGAACGTGTCATCGCTGGAACCATCGACGATCGACAGGGTGATCGTCGAGTTGATGTCGCCATCATCCAGGAAGTCATCGACCCCCGTGACGGTCACCGTTTGGGCCGAATTCCAATTCGCGGGAGTGAAGGTCAGCGTTGCCGCCGAGACTGTCGCTTCCGTCGTGTCGCCACTGGTCACGCTGATGACGACGTTCGAACTCGGCTGAGCGGTCAACACGACGGTGAAGGTGTCCGTCGTTCCGGTTTCGCTGACCGACGTGGAGCCGCCTGACTGAGTGACCACGAACCCGGACGCATCGTTGTCGATCGTCGTGACTCCCACCGTCTGATCGGCCAGCGCGTCGAACGTGTC
>CAZILR010000075.1:2047-12780 GCA_964539995.1 uncultured Planctomyces sp. | reverse complement strand
GCCATTTGAAACAGTTTCGTCTGCATCATCATTTTCTCGGCCTGCGCATGTCCCCCTTTGATGTCGAAGCTGAGCATCGCTCCGAAGCCGCGCTGCTGACGCTTTGCCAATTCGTAATGTGGATGACTCGGCAGACCGGGGTAGTAGACTCGCTCGACCTTCGGATGCTCGGCCAGCATTTTGGCGACCGCCATCGCTCCGCGCTGATGAGCCTCCATGCGCGGGCCAAGCGTCTTGATGCCACGCAGCACGAGCCACGCATCGAACGGCGAACACGCCAAACCCAGTGCGTTGTGGATGTACGCGATCCGTTCCGCGTGAGCCTGATGACGAGTCACGACCGCTCCACCAACCACATCCGAGTGCCCGTTGAGATACTTCGTTGTCGAATGCACGACGACATCGACACCGAATTCAAACGGCCGTTGCAGGTACGGCGACAAGAACGTGTTGTCCGCGATCGTGATCGCTCCGGCCTCTTTCGCGATTGCCGAGATCGCCGACAAGTCCACCAGATTGAGCAACGGGTTGCTCGGTGTCTCGATCCAAATCCCCTTCGTCTGCGGTGTCAAAGCGGCTCGCACGTTGGCCGGATCGCTCATGTTCACAAACGAGAACTTCAGCTCGTAATCCGGCAGAACTTTGGAGAACAGCCGAAACGTCCCGCCGTAAATGTCGTGCCCGGCGATGATGTGGTCACCCGACTTGAAGAGGTACATCGCGCAGGTGATCGCAGACATGCCCGTGCTGGTGGCTCGACAGTCGATGCCCCCTTCGAGCGCCGCGATGCTCTGCTCCAACGCCTGCCGAGTCGGATTGCCCGACCGCGTGTAGTCGAAGCCTTTGTTGGTTTGCAGATCGACCCACCGAAACGTGGAGGTCGGATAAATCGGCGTGATGCAGCTATTGAACGTCGAGTCTTTATCGACTCCGACATGAACGCACTTCGTTTCAAATTGCATGGTTTCCAGTTCCCGGTCAATGAATCAAACTCGCAGAATGCACGGGAGGTAGCGTAGCCGTTCGCAATCGCGGCTCGCAAACTAACCCGAAGCGTCAGCGAGGGCGAGCGCTTCAAACCGCAACGACCTGGAGCATGAGCGTCACGAAGTGCCCGTCCTCGCTGACGCTTTGGGTTGGTTTCGGCAGTCCCTGTAGGAGTTGCTCGTGGACAGTGAGAAACTTACGGTGAGCCAACTGGAACCTAAACCAGAGGACGGACCTCATGCCCACGAAACGAACCCGAGCTACTGGCTGGATGGTGGTGTGCCTCAGTCTTGTCGCGACACAATCCCGCGCGGCTGATCTGCCGTCGTTTGAGCGTGAGGTTCGGCCGATCTTGTCGCGGTACTGCTTCAAGTGCCATGGACCCGACGAGGGTCAGCGGCAGAGCGGCTTGCGACTGGATGTTCGCGAATCGGCCATCAAATCCGCTGACAGCGGCAAGACGGCGATCGCGCCTGGCAAACCGGAATTGAGCGAACTGCTTCGCCGAATCCATCTCGCTGACGGCTCCGAAGAAAAGATGCCGCCGGCTTCGACCAAGTTTGAACTGACGGCCGAGCAGCGCGACATCCTCAAACGCTGGATCGCCAACGGCGCGGAATACCGACCACATTGGGCATTCGTCGCGCCAAAGCGGCCGGCGTTTCCGAAGGTGCGCGATACGAGTTGGCCGCGCAACGGCATCGACCGCTTCGTGCTCGCGCGACTCGAAGCGGAAGGTCTGAAGCCGTCGCCGATAGCGGATCGGCACACGCTCGCACGGCGTGTGTTTCTCGACCTGATCGGCATCCCGCCGACTCCGGCCGAGGCCGATGAGTTCGTCAACGATTCATCGCCCGATGCCTACGAGCGACTTGTCGATCGACTGCTTGCGTCGCCGACCTACGGCGAGCGTTGGTCGCGGCGTTGGCTCGATCTTGCGCGGTACGCGGACACGAATGGCTACGAAAAGGACCGCGCTCGCAGCGTCTGGCCGTATCGCGATTGGGTCATCAACGCGATTAACGCCGACCTGCCGTTCGATGAATTCACGATCGACCAACTCGCCGGTGACATGCGTGGCCAGTCCATCGAGCGACGCATCGCGACTGGCTTTCACCGCAACACGATGCTCAACGAAGAGGGTGGCATCGACCCGCTGGAGTTTCGCTTCCACGCGATGACCGATCGAGTCGCGACGACCGGCTCGGTCTGGTTGGGTCTGACGATTGGCTGTGCTCAGTGCCACACGCACAAGTATGACCCGATCACGCACACCGATTACTACCGCTTCTTCGGACTGCTCAACAACGCCGAGGAACCCGAACTCGACATCCCGGTTCCGGAACTGGTCGCCAAGCAAGTTGAGATCGACCGCCGCATTGCTGAACTCGAAGCGGACCTGCCGAATCGGTTCCCGCTGCCAGACGAGTTCACATGGACCTCGCTCAAGCCAATCGCCGTGAAGACCGTCAGCGGTGCGTCTGCCGAGATTCAATCCGACACGAGTGTCCTGCTGAGCGGCCCGATTCCCGAAACCGATTCGTATGAGATTCGGCTCGACAGCGATTTGCGCGACGTCGCCGCGATTCGGTTCGAAGCGCTCATCGACGACAAGTTGCCCAGCAAAGGCCCTGGCCGAACACCGCACGGCAACTTCGTGCTTAGCGAGATCACCGCGTCGATCGTGACTCGTGACGTGCCGGGTGAAGCTCAACAACTCAAATTCTCGCACGCCACCGCCGATTTCTCGCAAGACAAGTTCGACGTGGCTCAAGCGATCGACGGCAACGCCAAGACCGGCGGCTGGGCGATTCATGGTCCCGGCACCTGGAACGTCAGTCGCACCGCGACCTTCGTGCTCGCGCACCCGGCGGGCTTCGCCGACAAGACCGCGCGCTGGACGATCAAGCTCGAACAACAACACGGCATGAAGCACACGCTCGGCAAGTTCCGCATCAGCCTCGGCCGACGCAACGCCGTGAGCGGCTCCGACGAAGAACTCCGGAAGCAGCACTTCAACCAGAAGTATTCAACGTGGCTGGCGGAGCCCCAGAAGTCACTGGTCCGTTGGGAGTCGCCGCAGATCGTCGCCGCGAACAGCAATCTGCCGTTGTTGACGGTCGAGGACAACGGCGTCGTGTTCGTCAGCGGCGACATGTCGAAGAGCGACTTGTACGAACTGACGTTGAAATCGAGCCTGAAAGAAATCGTCGCCGTCCGCCTCGAAACGCTGCCGGATGATCGCTTGCCCAAGCACGGCCCCGGCCGAATTTACTACGAAGGCCCTTTCGGCGACTTCTTCCTGAGCGACATCGAACTGGCCGTCGGTGACACACGCCATCGCTTCGCTCACGCGACACAGACCTTCGCCGCCGGTAACAGCAATGCGATGGCCGCGCTCGATGACAACAAACAAACCGGCTGGTCCATCAACGGCGGACAAGGCAAACCACACACCGCCGTCTTTCAACTCGCCGAGCCACTAACGAACACGGGCCTCATCAAGTTGCGAATGCTGTTCGAGCGTTATTACGCCCCCGGCCTGGGCAAGTTCCGCATCTCCGTGACGAGCGATCCGCGAGCGGTCGAAGTTCCGATCCTGCCCGCTGACATTATTTCCGAACTCGAACAGTTCGCGGCCACGAATCCGCTGACGCTCAGGTCCGTCGTGAAGCAGTTCTGCGCGATCGCACCCGAACTCGCGAGCGCGCGTCAAGCGATCGAGACACTCCGTGCTCAACGTCCAACACTGCCGACATCGCTCGTCATGCAAGAGCGTCCCGCGAGCAACCCGCGTCCGACGCATCGCCACCATCGGGGCGAGTACCTACAACCCAAAGAACTCGTCACCGCCGACAGCCTGTCGGCATTGCCGCCGCTGCCACCCAATTCGTCCGCAAATCGGCTCACCCTCGCGAACTGGCTGGTCTCACCCGAAAACCCGCTGACCGCGCGAGTCACCGTCAATCGTCATTGGTCCGCATTCTTCGGCCGTGGAATCGTGCGCACGCAAGAGGACTTCGGATTTCAAGGTGCGCTCCCGACGCATCCAGAGTTGCTCGATTGGCTGGCGGTGGAGTTCAGCAGCGCTCGGCGCGGGTCTCCTGACCCCGCCGCCGGATCGACCGAAGGTCTCCTGAAGACGACAGCCGACTCCAATTCGGGGAGACCTTCGGTCCAGGTTGACGGCGGGGTCAGGAGACCCGCGCCGAGCGCGTGGTCGCTCAAACGACTGCACCGACTGATCGTCACCAGCGCGACGTATCAGCAATCGAGCCGCGTCACGCCGGAGTTGTTGCGACGCGATGCTCAGAACGAGTTGCTCGCTCGCGGTCCGCGCTTCCGAGTCGAGGCCGAGGCCGTGCGCGATTCGCTGCTCAGCGTCAGCGGACTGCTCGGCCGGAAGCTGGGTGGACCGAGCGTCTTTCCGCCGCAGCCGGCGAACATCACGACCGAAGGCACCTACGGGCAACTCGCCTGGAAGGTCAGCGAGGGACTCGATCGGCATCGTCGCAGCCTCTACACGTTTGCGAAGCGGACCGCGCCGTTCGCGATGTTCACGACCTTCGACGCTCCCAGTGGCGAGGCGTGCGTCTGCCGCCGCGAAGTCTCGAACACGCCGCTGCAAGCGCTGACGTTGCTCAATGACGTCGTCTTCCTCGAAGCGTCACAAGCCCTCGGCCGGCAATTCGCGGTGTTGCCGAGCAGCGACGACGCGCGACTCGCCGAACTCTTCCGCCGCTGTCTCACGCGACCGCCCACTGATGCAGAGATCGCGCTGCTGAGTCGCTTCCTCAAGACTCAGCGCGAACGCCTCGCCACGAAGGAACTCGACGCCGCAACGCTCGCCGGTCCGGGCGAGGGAGATGCCACCGAACGCGCCGCCTGGTCGCTCGTCGCACGAGCGTTGTTGAACTTGGACGAAGCCGTCACGAAGGATTGACGCTTTGCCCGTCTGCGGTTTGTCCCGCCAGGGACGAAGACCAAACCGGCACGGCCGCTTGATTACCCAATCCAGCGTGCGATATGACGCCTTTGACGTGGGCTTTCAGCGCGGACTATCGTGACCTCGTTCAGTCTCGGGTCGTTTGGGAGATGGCCGATGTTCACCGTGAAGTCCGCTGTCAAAGAATTGGCAGAAGGGTTGCCAGACGATGTGACCTGGAGCGAGGTGCTGTATCGCATCGTCGTCCGCCAGAAGATCGAAGAAGGCTTGGAAGATATTCGGACTGGCCGAGTCGTTCCTCACGAGGAGATGTTCCACGAGATGGATGATGATGACGAATGACTCAGCTTGTGCTTCTCCTCCAACTGCGGATTGTCCCGCCAGGGACATCCGACAATAGCCCACCGTTTCAACGGTGGGTTTCCGAGATAACAAAATCCGCCAAGCCCCAGCGGGGCGAAAGAATGTGACGGCTTCAAACTTCCGAAGTCTTCGGAGACTTCGGAAGTTTTGGGAGTCTGCGGCGATCCTCCGCGTCTCTTTCGTCCCTGGCGGGACTTCGAGGCTGCCTTCGTCCGAAATCCCACCGTTGAAACGGTGGGCGATTGTCGGACGTCCCTCGCGGGACGAAGACCAAACCGACACGGCCGCTTGATTTCTCAAACAGTTACACGCATCGTGTTTTGTAATTCAAATAGTTGATCCACCGGCATCGCCGTCCAAACGGTTCACTTGAATGTGAGAATCGCGAATGACTCTTGATGAAGTGCATGACATTGAGCGTCGTCTTTCCGTCTCTCTACCAGCCGCCTATCGCAAGGCCCTTCTTGACGGTGTTTCCATATCGGGCTCAAGTCCAGAACCCTATTTTTCCTGTGAATGGAAAGAGTTGATTCTTACCAACCTTGAATTGCGAATGCCGCCAATTCCAAATTGTTTCTGCGGGCGCGAGTGGCCGCTCAGCTATGTGTGCATTGGCAACGATGGCTGCGGCAACTATTACGCGATCGATTGCAACGATCCTTGCTGTTCGGTTCGGTTCTTCGACCATGAAGCCGATACGTTTGATATCATGGCCCGAAGTATTCCAGATTTTCTTGCGTATATGACCGAAGTTATTCAAAGCGTATCCAGACTTCGCCCGCCGACAACTAGATTGGAAAGTCGTCCACCAGGTCGAATTCGTCCGCCGCCGGCCGCCGTCGTTACACGAGCGGAGGATCCTCGTGAGAGCGTCCTTCATCCAATTGCCTTGTTGGAGTGGACAGCTTTCGTGGCTGCTGACGCCGACCTTGAACTTCGCGAATACAAAACGCTCACTAACCCATTCAAAGGAGAAGAGATTCGATTGGCGATTCCTGGTTTGGCAATTTTCAGGGACCGACAATTCGCCGATGAGTTCAACTATGTGTTTGGCCGAATCGTCGTCAGCAGGCCAAGTCTCGTTGCGATCGACAAGCTGAAACACACCGCCGAAATTCTCAATGCCCGCTTCGCGACAAATTGGTGATGCATTCCGATAGCCGCTCACCCCGGCAATATCCGCTTCATCCCCTCTGTCATCACGTCGTCGATCTCCGGTTCGCAAAAGGCGACGCTGACTTCGTAGCCGCCGTTGGGGTATTCCTCTTTGACCGGGATGTACCACGGGCCGCCGCAGACAAAAGCAGTCAGTCCGTCAGGATTTCAATCGCATTCAGCACTGCCAACTCAATCGCGTGCAGTTCTGCTGAAGGGAGAAATCCAATTTGTTGCTGGAGCTTGCTGCGGTCCAGTGTCGTGATTTGGTGGCAGACGGCGACACAGTCTTGTGGCAGGCCGGCTACTCCTTTGGCCAGCGGAACGACGGTCGGAGTGCGCTGGGCTTGCTGCGCCGACGTGGAGCACGGGATGACAATGACGGACTTCCAGTTCGGCGTCAGGTTGAACGAGTCGTGAGACAACACGACGACCGGCCGCCGTCCACTTTGCTCCGAGCCGGATCGCGGTTGGAGCGTGGCCCACCACACATCGCCGCGTCTCATGGGTTGACCTCGCTCAAGGCTTCGACTGCGGCGCATTCGAGTTCACGGTCGAGATCCAACTCGCTGCCCGCTTGAGCGGCCGCGAACTCCGCGATCTCACGAGCCACGAGTTGTCGATGCCGCTCGCGAACCCAATTGGTGATGACATCACTGACCAGCGACGTCGCCGGCTGGCCGGATCGAGCCGCCTCGTCCTGCAACAAGCTCCACACGTCACTTGCCAAAGGCAATTCGATGCTCGTGGCGGTTTCTGAGGACATGAACTCAAGCTCCAACTTCGCGGCGAGGAAGTGTCTGACGGTGACTGACGCTAACACAGGGGAAACCACGGAACCAGAGGGGATCAGCTCGGCAGTATCCGCTTCATCCCTTCGGTCAGCACGTCGTCGATCTCCGGTTCGCAAAACGCGACGCTGACTTCGTAGCCGCCGTTGGGGTATTCCTCTTTGACCGGGATGTACCACGGGCCGCCGTCGCCGTAGGCCGAGGTGCAGACGAAATTGTCTTTCGCGAGGCTCTGGGCGCGGAGTTGGTATTCGATGAACGACTCGGCGGGGAGATGCAGCAGCTTCACGCCTCCCAGGTGCAGCGAGCTGAGCACGATCGGGATCCGTTTCTCGACGCGACGCAGCCACGAGAGCATGTACGACGGACGGTTGCGGTGTACGACGGCGTTGGTCTTCGTCGAGATTTGTTGAGCGAGCATCTCGGCGTGCAGCGATGAGCGGGGCGGCGGCAGAATCTCTGCGGTCTTCCAGGCGAGCTTTTCGGACTTCAGTTCGGCTCGTTCGAGGTTCGCCTCCGACGCGACGATGCCGTCGTACACGCGCTTCGTCAGGATCGGCCGCACGGGCTTCGAGCCGTCGTTGTACTTGCCGGCCGAGACGTTCCCCGCGCAGCCGGTGAAGTAGATGTGCAGGCAATCCGGTTCGTCCTGCTGCCGCTGCTTGCGAGCCAGCCCGGCGAAGTCGCTGGTGGCTCGGCCGTCGGCGTAGTAGCTCATCGGGTGCGTGGCGTAGTAGTGCAGTGAGGCCAATTTCTTTTCGCCGTTGAAGAAGGCGACCGTCTTCAAGAACGGATCGATCAAGCCGTCGGGCAACGCGATCAACTTCGGATCCGTGCAGGCACTGCCTCGCATCGCCAGCACGTTGCCGTACACGTTGCGATGAACGCGGCGGTTCGAGGCGACTCCTTCGATCTTGCCCTGTCCCCAACCGATGTGCGTCACCGACGTCGCTTGCTTGATCCCCTTTTCGACCGCCGTTCGGCCGGTGTCGAGGCAGCGTTTGAAGAAGTCGAGGTCCACGATGTGCGGCAAGTCTCCTTCGGCCGCGACGAGTCGCTCCGCTTCAAGGCACGCGAACGGCGCGTTGTGCTGATGCACGCAATGCACGGCGACTCGATCCGTCGTCGTCCCCGCCGCTTGAGCCAGCGCGGTACGCCATTCGACATGGGCCTCGTTCAACAGCCCGGTCCAATCGACGGCACACAGCACGATTGGCTTTCCTGCTCCGAGCAACACGACACCGAGCGCTTCGAGCGTGTCGTCCACGACCTCAATCGGCTTGATCCACCCGCCGCAACACGAATGTCCCAGCGGCGGAGTGACATCAAACTTGAACGGCGCGATGTGCAATCCGCTGGCGTTCGTCTCGGCGGCGTTGAGCGCTTGGCTGAGCGACAACGACCAGCCAGCCGCGGTCGTGAGGACGGTCTCTTTGAGGAAGTCGCGACGCGAGATGATGCTCATGGTGAATCGCTCCAATGAATGCGAACAATGAGGTCCATTAAGTTGTAGTCGTCCCAACAAGCGAACGGCAGCGAGCGTCTGCTCGGCTTGGTCGCGTGAATGTCGCCGTCGCGCTCCCGTGAGGCGGAGCAACGTCGGGTGGGCATCAAGCACGGTTGAGCTTTGGCAGAAATCGGTGATTTTTGGCAGAAGCTCGGCATCGCGGGGACGCGACGGCGACGTTCACGCGGCCAGCGGGAACTCCACTGATGACCGGCGAAATCAGAAATTGACACGTTTTCGGCGGACTTCCATAATCCCGCCTCTTCTCAGATTGGCCAATTCTGCCTCGTCGTGCGCGAGGTGCGTGTCTTGCCGATGTTCTCGGCTCACCCAGGGAAAGGAATCCCGCGATGAGCGATCTTGCGAACCGCTCCCATTTCAACACGGATGTTACGCCGGTCGGCCTCGAAGATGTGCATGAGGTGCGGCTGCGCGGATTGGCCGCAGCGAACACGTCGGCAGCGCGAGGCCAGGTCGATCTGTTCGTGCAAGCCAGCCAGGTCGCTGAAAACCTGCGCGCTCAGGTCGCCGAACTGGAGCGCCGCGAACGAAACCTCAATGAACAACTCGCGCAGTTTGATCGCGAGCAACGCGCGCTGCGTCTGCGAGCCGTCAACGCCGAGGAAGAAGCACGGCTACGCGCCGAGCAACTCACGCAGCAGGAACAGCAGTTCTCCGAACGCTTTCAGCAGACGGAACAGATTCTCGCCGAGTTGAAGTTGCGGGAGCGGGAACTGACACAAGCCAATCAGGCGCTGGAGCAACAGCGCGGAACGCTCAAGCAGCAGTTGGAGCGGCAAAACGAAGTCGATAAGGCCGCGATGCAGCATTCGCAGGCGATGGCCGACTCGGAACGCAAGCAACTGACCGAAGAGCGCGAGCGACTAGCTCGTGAGCAGCAGGCGATTCTCGAAGCGGTCAAATCGGAGATCGACCAGGAAAAGGCACGGCTCCGCAAGGAATATGCGTGGGAGTTGGATGGCGAGATCGAACACTTCCGCAATCAGAAGGAAACGTGGCTCCAGCAACAGGCTCAGGAACGCGAGCAGCTCGCCGAGGACAAACGAGTTCACGAAGAGGCGTTGCGGAAGTTGCAGTCCGAATGGGCGGAGCAACGCCGACAGCAGCAGTCCGATCTGGACGCGACGCGCCGCCAAATGGAGCAGCAACGTCAACAGCTTCAGCGTGAGCACGACGAGGCGCTGCGACGACTGCAACTCAATTGGGAAGCCGAGCGGCAGCAACTCCGCGTGCAGTGGGCCGGCGATCTCGACGAAGAGAAACGCACGTTTGCCGAAGAGCGATCGGCCTTCGAGTCGGGGCGTGATTCGGATCGTTCCGTCATTCAACGGGACCGTGAATCTCATGATGCCTACGTCCAGAAATCACTCGCGGAATTGCAAAACCAACGCAAGCAGTGGGAGACAGACCTCCGCAAGCTGCGCGAGGAGCACGCACAACAACTGCGAACGGACGCCGTCGAATTCGATCAACAGAAAGCCGATTGGGAGCGGCAGCGAGCCGCTCAATGGGCTCGGCTCAGCGACATGCAGCGCGAATTGGAGATCGCTCAACAGGAAGTCGCGCGGTCGTGGCAAGCGGGACAAGCCGAGTTCGTGCAGCGCTGCGAAGACCTCGATCGCCGCGAAGCGCAACTGACACAATTCCGGCAACGGCTTGATGAACGCGAAGGATCGCTGGCCCGCGAAGCGGAAACGCTGCAACGCTTGTTGTCAGACCGCTCGCAAGAAGTCGCGTCAGAGCACACTCGGCTCGACCGAGAACGGTCAGAATTCGAGCAACAACGCACGACCGAATTCGCTGCGATCAAACAGCAAACGGAACAACGGGCATTGGAACTCGAAAAGCTCGAAGCCCGCCGACAGCGGTTCGAGATGATGCGAGGAGAAATGGAAAGTTCCAATCGCCTCACGTTGGAAGCTCGGCTGGCGATGGAAGAGGCATGGGCTGAGCTCTTGCCGAC
>CAZILR010000075.1:0-1947 GCA_964539995.1 uncultured Planctomyces sp. | reverse complement strand
TTAGCGCTGCATCTGGCCAAGGATCGCTTGTTCGAGATCCTCGTCGCGGCCGAGCGGATACCAGCCGGATTGAGCGCTTTGTCCGACGACGGTCGTCAGGTTGCGTTCCAGCGGCGTGTTCTTGCGGAAGGTCGCGGCTCCGGCGGTGTTCTCGGCGACGCCGGCAAGGTCTTCTTGTTCTTTGAACGCTTCAACGCCGACAAGGTAGCCACCTTCGACCGGCGTGAGATCCACCTTCACTTTACGGCGGAGCGATTGCAACGTGCTCTCCAACCGATTCGCCACGCCAACGGAATCACCATGCCACGGCTCCAACACGTTCGAGCCGACGCGGTAATCGGTCTCGATCACGCCATCCAGTCGATTCTCACGAGCGATCGGGAAATGGAAATCGTGCAGCACATCGACCGCTCGTTCCCATGCCGCGTGTTGCGAATTCGCCGGCACGAACACCGGGTTCGACACGATCATCGGCCGCGACGACGCGCAGCCAGACAACAGCGTCAGCACCAGCAACGACAGCAGACCGTGAAATCGGGCAACAGGCATGAGAGAACTCGCGCGGAAGGGGTGCTCGCGTGAGAGGGCAGGACTCGAAGGGGGCGGGAATGTCTCAGCAATTCCGAAACCGGTAAAGGCGAGTTTTACCGCGAGATTTCCGCATCAATCGCCTTTTGCAACGACTCGCGAAACGTTGGTAACTCGCTCAGGGTCGCGGCGATCTCCGGCGTCGCGAAGACGCGAACCCGCTTCACGAAGTCATCGAACTGCGTTTTGGCGAGTGCCTCGACGACCGGCGAGACTCGATTGAGCGGCTGATACGTTCGCTCCTTCGGATCGAAGATCGAGACGTTGAACTCGACTTCGCGATGCGGTGGCGGCGCGTCGATCAAAATATCGACGGGCGAGAGACGCCGCCCTAGCGTGCTCGACAGCGATTCGCACAGCCGCTGACCGACGCGCACCAGAAAGTCATACGGCCGGCCGGCGAGCTGTGAATACAGATCGGGATGCAGCGAGTGCGTCAGCTCGACGACCCGCTTGAACAGTCGCCGCTTCGGTCCGAAGACTCCATTGGTCAGAGCTTCGCAGTCAGTACCGCGTGCTGCTTGCCGTAGCTCGCGAATCGTTTCCGATTCGGTCAGCTCGAAGAACGCTCGCAGGTCGAAGCGGCTTCGCAGCTCAAAAAAGCTGCGAGCGAACATCGCCGTCGCCGAACGCACCGCGTGATGCCAGTAGACTTCGCTGAACATGACGTACCTGGCGAAGACCATCAGCTCGGCAGCGGTCTTGCCTTTCGTGCTGAGTGCGAGCCCGTCCCCCGCTTCGTTGACGAGCAGCGATTGCATGAGCCGCTGCTTGTCAAAGTGCCGGCCATAAGGGACTCCGCAGTGCAGGCTGTCGCGGTCGAGGTAATCCATCTTGTCGATGTCGATCGGCCCCGACAGCACCGACCGCATCAGCCGCAGCGGTACCGAATCGGTTTGCGGTTCGAGGACGTCCAACACCTCGGCCGGGTCGATGTTCCACTCGTCGCGCAGCACTTGAGCCAGCTCGCGATGCGGCTTCAGGAACTCGGCGGCGAAGGCTTCGTGATGCTGCAACTCCGGCAGTTCCATATCCTCGATTGGGTGGCAGAACGGCCAGTGGCCGAGATCATGCAATAGCGCCGAAACCATCAGCACTTCCGCCCGATGCGAATCGACGACGGACGCGAATCGCGGATCGCGGCCCAACTGCCAGAGATATTTCAGCGAATTGAGGAACACACCCAGCGCGTGCTCAAATCGCGTGTGCGTCGCTCCCGGATACACCTTCGCGGCCAAGCCCAACTGCGAGATGTGCGCCAGCCGCTGAAACTCCGGCGTATCGACAATCGCGCGGACCCGCGGTGTGAACGGCACATCCAGCTCGACCGGGATGCGCACGAGGCCGCGCCCGGCTTCC
>CAZILR010000074.1:0-12866 GCA_964539995.1 uncultured Planctomyces sp. | reverse complement strand
GCAGGTGCAGGTTCGCGATCGTGATGCCGGAGAGCATCGAGCCAATGATCCCCAAAAAGCCTTGGTCGGTTCCGCAGAGGACCAGGTTTTCGAGGTGCGTCGTACCGGTGCGGATTTTGTGCGGTGCTCCGTAGACCGCTCCATTGAAGTGGCTGGTGAACTTGGTGATCGTGCGCGGCGTGAAGGCATCGGTGTCGATGACGTGTGAGCGGAAGTCGGGCATGAAACGGAGCGCGGATTCGACGATGCGTTTCGTCCAGGCGTCTTTCTCGGCGACGTACTCGTCCGGCGGCAGGTTCATCCAGTAGCTTGGGTTCGCGAGAGCGGTGATGCGGACTCGGCCTTCGTCGAGCGGCGTGGCGTACTGAAAATTGTTCGGCGAGCAGATGATGCCGCTGCGCAGGTCGATCGGCTCGACCGGTGCGTCGTACACGAAACGCTCGTTGTCGTTGTAGAAAATGATCGTCTCGTGGTGGCCGAGGTCGGACGGCATGACGTCGAGCGAGAAGATCGTTTCGAGAAACGAGACTGCACCGGGGTGAAACGGCTCTTGCTCCGGCGGCGGGATGTCGCACAGACGCATCGTCTCGGCCGAGCCGGCGCTCGACACGACATGCTTGGCTTCGAGGATTTCGCCGCTTTCGAGTTCGACACCGGTGACTTTACCGTTGTTCGACAAGATGCGTTTGACGCCGGAGCGGAGCCGCAGTTCGCCGCCGAACTTGCGGTACTGCTGGACGACCTTCCGCATGATGAGCCGCACCCCTTCGTGCGGCCGAGCGAAGCCTTCCAGGAAGATCGCCTTGAACATAATCACGAACTGTGTGAAGTCCATGTCGTGTGCGGTCGGACTGCCGTAGAACATCAGGGGGCAGAAGATCATGTCCACGAGCAGCGGGTCGGCGATCGCTCGGCTGACGATCTCGCGGGCGGAGGACTCGCGATTGGCGAGGTTCAACTCGTCATGCTCGCTGATCTGTTTAACGAGCCGGCGGAAGCCGTCGATCTGCGACGGGAAGTGCTCGGCGATTTGTTGCTCGAACAGAGCGAACTCGTTCGTGAAACGGAGCGTGACTCCGGGGAACGCGACGCTCGAACCGCATTGCGGCGTGAGGTCAAAGTCCTCCCAGCGAAGGCGGAGCTGCCGGAGCAGCTTGCTGAGCGGGCCGGTCTTCGTGCCGGGCTTGGCGTAGTTGGTGATGGCGTGCAGGCCGACGTCGTGATCGCGTTTGCGGAGCCGATAAAACGAATTCAGCCCGCCGATCGTCGTGTGCTTTTCGACGATGCAAACGGGCCGCTCGTAATACGCCAGCCGAATCCCCGCCGCGAGTCCCGATAAACCGGCCCCAATAATGATGGTGTCGTACATGGTCGCGAAGATAGCAGACGATTTTCACCTTGTGCAGTTCCGAGTCGCGGCCAAAGCATCACGATTGTGCAGACTTAGTCGGCGAGAAGAAGGAGAGGCAAGCCATCGAATGGATGTGGTGAGTTGTGGGATACCTCTATGGCAATTCTTCCACCAGACTCAAGAGCAAGCCGTCGTCATTCAGGATCGTGCCTAAAGCGGAGTTGGAGACACTGGCGGAATACGTTGTTCCGGGAACGATGGTCAAAACCACGGTCTCGTCGGATTCGATGATGGTGTCGCCGGTGGGGTTAATCGTGATCGTCTTGGTCGTTTGACCGGCGGAGAAACTGACGCGGCCGGTGGTCGCGTTGAAGGCGGCGGCTCCCGTTTGCGAGTAGTCACTAGAGAATGTCGCTGTGCCGCCGACCGTGAAGTTGACCGTCAGCGAGTTGGTCGTCACGCCGGTGCGCGTGAAGGTGAAGACGAGATTCGGCGTGCCGTTCTCATCGACACCGCTGGGAGAGACCGTGACAGAGACGTCCGTGTCGTCATTGGTGATCGTCGCGGTTGCGGCGAGCGGCGTGCCGATGACGTAATCGACTCCGGCCGCGATGGTCAGCACGACCGTTTCGTTCGGTTCAACAAGCGTGTCGCCAGTCGGGTCGATGACGACGGTCTTCGACGCTTGTCCGGCCGCGAAGGTGATGGTCCCGCTGGTCTCCGAAAAGGATGCCGCGCCGGTGGCGGTGTAATCGCTATTCAGCGTGGCGGTCCCGCCGACGTTGAAGTTCACGGTCAACGAGTTTGTGGTTGGGCCGCTGCGGGTAAAGGTGTAGGTGGCGTTCGCGGTGCCGTTCTCGGCCACGCTGGCGGGAGAGACGGCAACGGTGACGCGCGGATCGTCGTTCGTCATTGTTCCGGTGACGGTGTTTACGGTTCCAACCGAATACGCCGCGGCGGGAGTCAACGTCAGAGTCACCGTCTCGTCCGGTTCGATGAGCACGTCTGCCGCCGGATTGATGGTGATCGTCTTAGAAGTCTGTCCCGACGAAAACGACAGAGTTCCGGTCGAGGCCGTGAACGTCGCCGCTCCCGTTTGAGCGTAGTCGGTCGTCAGCGTGGCCGTGCCGCCGACGCTGAAGTTGACTGTCAATGCACCGGTCGTGGATCCGGTGCGGATGAACGTGTAAACCAAGTTCGGAGTTCCATCTTCGGTCACGCTGTTGGGTGAGACGGCCAGCGAAATCTCCGAGTCATCATTGGTGATCGTGGTCGTCGCGGCGGTGGGAGTACCGATGACGTAATCCGTCCCGGCGCTCAGGGTCAGCACCACGGTCTCGTTCGGTTCGACCACGGAATCACCGGCCGGGTCGATGACGATCGTTTTCGTGGCTTGTCCCGCCGCAAAGGTGACACTGCCGGTGGACTCGGTGAAGGTGGTGGCTCCGGTGGCGATGTAGTCGGTGGTGAGGGTCGCGGTTCCGCCGACGTCGAAATTCACCGTCAAAGCACTGGCCGTTGAGCCGGTGCGAGTGAACGTGTAGGTGGCGTTCGCGGTGCCGTTCTCCAGAACGCTGACCGGAGTGACCGCGACCGATACGCGCGGGTCGTCATTCAGAATGGTTCCGGTCGCCGAGTGGGCCGAACCAATCGAATACGTCGCTGCGGACGCGAGTGTCAGGATCACCGTTTCGTCCGATTCGATGAGTGCGTCCGCCGTCGGATTGATGGTGATCGTCTTCGAGGTCTGTCCCGACGAGAACGACAGAGTTCCGGCCGAGGCGGTGAACGTCGCCGCTCCCGTCTGAGCATAGTCGGTTGTCAGCGCAGCGGTTCCGCTCACGTTGAAGTTCACGGTCAGAGCGGTCGTCGTGCCGACGCGAGTGATCGTGTAAACCAGATTCGGAGTGCCGTCCTCGGCCAAGCTGCTGGGCGAGACCGTGATCGAGACCTCGGTGTCATCGTTGGTGATGGTGGTCGTGACCGGAGTCAGCGTTCCGATCGTGTATCCGCTTCCCGCAGACAAACGGAGGAGGATCGTTTCGTTCGGCTCGAACATCGAGTCTCCGGTGGGATCGAGCGTGACCGTCTTGGTGGCTTGCCCGACATCAAAGGTCACGCTGCCGGTTGTCGCGGAGAAGGACGCCGCGCCGCTGACCGAGTAATCGGTGTCAAACGTCGCCGTTCCGCCAACGGTGAAATTGACCGTCAACGGACTGGTCGTGGGGCCGGGGCGAGTGAACGTATAAACGAGGTTCCCGGTGCCGTTCTCCAGCACACTGGCGGGCGAGGCGGCCAGCGTGATCTTTGGAAAATCATCGTTACTGATGGTGCCGGTGGCCGAATTCGACGCACCGACCGAATAGCTGGCCGACGGATTCACGGTGAGGATCACGGTCTCGTCCGCTTCAATCGTCGTGTCGGCGACGGGGTTGATTGTGATCGTCTTGGTCGTCTGCCCCGCCGTGAACACGAGCGTCTTGGAGGCCGCGGTGAACGTCGTGGCTCCCGTTTGAGCGAAGTCCGTCGTCAGCGTGGCAGTTCCACTGAGGCTGAGGCTCACAGTCGTTGTGCCGGTCGTGATTCCGGATCGCGTGAAGGTGTAAACGAGATTCGGAACGCCGTCTTCGGTCACGCTGCTGGGCGAGACCGCGACGGTGATCTCCGTGACGTCGTCGTCGTCATCCGTGATTGTCGCGGTGACTTCCTGTGTGCCGGATTCCGTGCCGTTGGTCACGTCGAGGATCTCGACCAAGATGGTCTCATCCTCATCGACGAGTGTGTCTTGCACGGCCGTTAACGTGATGGAGCCTGTCGTGTTGCCGGCTGTGATGACGATCTGCGAGCTCGATCGCGTGTAGTCTGTGACATTCGTCGCCGAGCCGTCGAAGCCGAGGTTGATTGTCACGTCAGAACTGAATGCGGCTGACAGAGTCGCTGTGATCGTTGCTGTGCCGGCTGCTTCGGCCAGCGTCTCCGAAGAGATGTCGAGCGTGACGGTCGGCGGCGTCTCGTCGTCGTCCGTGATCGTGGCGGTGACTTGCTGCGTGTCGGATTCATTGCCGTTGGTCACGTCGAGGATATCGACCACGATGGTCTCGTTGTTTTCGTCGAGCGTGTCTTGAGCCGCTGTCAGCGTGATGGTTCCCGTGGTGTTGCCAGCCGCGATGACGATTTGCGTGTTCGACCTTGTGTAATCCGAGATGTTCGTCGCCGAGCCGCTGAAGCCCAGTTCGACCGTGATATCCACGTTGGTCGCTTCCGACAGAGTGGCCGTGACGGTTGTGGTTCCCGCCGCTTCCGCCAGCGTCGCCGGTGCGACACTCAGAGTGACGGTTGGAATCGGTCCATCCTCCGTCGGCGTCAGTGACCACAACTCGTGCCCGTGCGTGTTGTCCTTTGCGGTGAAGAACAGACGCCCGTTGACGTCGGTCAGGTGGTCGAGCTGGGAGGAGTCGCTTCCCACAAAGAGATCCTGGACGAGCCTGGTCCCTCCCCCGGTGCCATTCGTCTTCCACAGTTCAACTCCGTGGATTCCGTCCGTGGCGCGAAAGTACAGCGTGCCTCCCACGCTCGTGAACAACGGCGAAAGGTTGATCGGGAACGAGCCTCCGCTTCCCGCGCGGATGTTCTTGACCAGCACGGTGCCCGCCGCGGTGCCGTCCGACTTCCACAATTCTTCCCCGTTAATTCCGTCATCGGCGGTGAAGAACAGCGTGCCCCCTACGTTCGTCAGATGGAACGGGAACGAACTTTGAGCCTCCGGCCTGATGTCTTTGACGAGCACGGTGCCCGCCGTGGTGCCGTCCGACTTCCACAACTCGATTCCGTTGGACCCGTCACCGGCGCTGAAGAACAGCGTGCCCCCCACATTCGTCAGTGCCTGCGGAAACGAGTTTCCACTGCCCGCGCTGATGTCCTTGACGAGCACCGTACCCGCTTCGGTGCCGTCCGACTTCCACAACTCCACACCATTGGTGATCTCACCGGCGCTGAAGAACAGCACCCCACCCACGTTCGTCAGGTGCCTCGGATAAGACGAAAACGAGTCCGCGAGAAATCCCGTGGCGATGTCCTTGACGAGCACGGTCCCCGCCTCAGTGCCATCCGACTTCCACAACGCCATCCCGTTGATCCCGTCATCGGCCACGAAGAAGAGCGTCCCATTCACATCTGTCAATTCGCGCGGAGCTGAGCCAGAGCTTCCCGCGTTGATGTCCTTGACGAGCACGGCCGTCGTGCCGTCCGACTTCCACAATTCGTTTCCGTTCAATCCGTCATTGGCACGAAAGAACAAAGTGCCCCCCACGTTTGTCAGATACTTCGGATACGAGGACGCATAGCCCTGCTGGTTGATGTCCCTGACGAGTGTGGTGCTCCCCGTGGTGCCGTCCGATTTCCACAGTTCCTCGCCGCCGATCCCATCCGCGGCGAAGAACAGCGTGCCCCCCACATTCGTCAGCGAAGTCAGAAACGGACCGGTGCTTCCTCCATTGGTGTCTTTCACGAGCACGGTACCGGCCTCAGTGCCGTCGGACTTCCGCAACCCGTCGTTGCCGATCCCGTCACTGGCACTGAAGAACAGCGTGCCCCCAACATTCGTCAGAGCGGTCGGATACGAGGGATAGGTTCCCGGATGGATGTTCTTGACGAGCACGGTCCCTGCGGCGTTGCCGTCCGACTTCCATAACTCCACCCCGTTGGTCCCCTCGGTGGCGCGGAAGAACAGTGTGCCACCCACGTTGATCATCTTGCCCGTAAGAAGCGCGTTGGAACCAGCGAGTCCCGGATTGATGTCTTTGACGAGCACGGTCCCTGCGGCGGTGCCGTCTGACTTCCACAGTTCGTTCCCATTCACTCCGTCGCGCGAGCGGAAGAACAAAGTCCCCCCCACGTTCGTCAGGTACTCCGGATACCTTGGATTCGAGCCAGTGTTATCACTGACGAGCACGGTGCCGGCCTCGCTGCCGTCCGACTTCCACAACCTGTGCCCGTTGTTCTCATCAAAGGCCGCGAAGAACAGTGTGCCCGCCACGTTCGTCAGATAGCTCGGATGCGAGGACGGGGAGAATCCTGTGGCGATGTTCGCGACGAGCACGGTGCCCGCCTCGGTACCGTCCGACTTCCACAATTCGCGATTGTCGGGCCCGTTGCTGGCGCTGAAGAACAGCGTGCCACTTACGTTCGTCAATTGGTTTGGATACGAACCGTCGCTGCCGGTGCGGATATCTTTGACCCGCACGGTGCCTGCCGTTGATCCGTCGGACTTCCACAACTCCGTCCCGCCGCTGCCGTCAAAAGCGGTGAAGAACAGCGTGCCGCCCACGTCCGTCAGCGAGTCCGGAGCAAAGGTGTGGTCGGCGTCGAAATCCTTGACGAGCACGGTGTTCGCCGCCGTGCCGTCAGACTTCCACAACTGATCACAGCCACCGGTCCCGTCACTGACGACGAAGAACAGGGTACCTCCCACATTGGTGAGAGAGAGCGGGCTTGAGCTACCACCTCCCGGAACGATGTCCTTGACGAGGACGGTTCCCGCCTCCGTGCCGTCCGACTTCCACAGCTCGCGCCCGTTGTTGAGAATCCCCAAATTAAAATTGGAGTCATCGGCACTGAAGAACAGCGTCCCCCCCACATTCACCAAAAAGGACGGACCTGAGTCACCACTTCCCACGCTATTTCCCACGCTGATCGCCTTGACGAGCACGGTCCCCGCCTCGGTGCCGTCTGACTTCCACAACTCCTTCCCGTTGATCCCGTCATGCGCCCTGAAGAACACCGTCCCTCCCACGGCCGTCAGATAGTCGGAAATGCCAAACGCACTTTCGATTCCCGGCCGGATGTCTTTGACGAGCACGGTGCCGGCCACGGTGCCGTCTGACTTCCACAGTTCGGAACCGGTCGTTGGTGTGGTCGCGATAAAGAACAACGTGCCGTTGACGTCGATCATTTGAGTCGGACCAGAGCTTGCGCCCACCGAGTTGATGTCTTTGACGAGTTCCGGAAGACCGGAAAGCAACGACCGATCTTCCAGCAACTCAATGGCGGGCCGGATGTCCTGAGGGCCACGCGAATGCCCGCAGTCCAACACCGGTTGTCGCGAACGGCGCGCGTGACGTGGACGATTCAATAGCCGTTGGATGCTGGCCGACCAGTTCTTGAGCACCATGATGTGGGCTTTCGCAAAGGATGTTGGAAGTTCAGGGATTCAATTGCCGAGTGGCTGGAAAAGTGGATGTGGCTCCGCGGAGACCGGTGACCGAACCGAACGCCTGCTCCGTCGGTGGCAGCACCTGTCCGTCCTGAGGGACGATCCAGACGTCCTTCGATTCGCCGTCATCCACCAGCGGGCCGAAGAGCGCGGGGGCGTGACAATTCGGCAGCACTTCGACCGCGAAGATTTCCTCGACGCCCGACAGAAATTTCAGAACGGCAACCGTCCGCCCGATCCGCAGATCGATGACCGCGATGCCGCAGCGCAGGTCGTTGCGGCGCTCTTCGATGGGCAGCCCGCCGAAGACCGACGTCTCTCGAATGCGCGAGAGGCCCACGAACGCGAACGGCCCCACGAGGCTCATCCCGCGCGTGTAGCCCGGCACGCTTTCGACGCTCTCGCTGTGCCCCGTTGCTGGATCGACTAATGCCAAATGCCCTCGGCCGGAATCGAGCACCCACAGTCGGCCTTCGTGCAGCCGTGGCGAATGCGGCATCGCGAAGCCGCGCGCCACGACCTCGCTGCTGGGAACGTCAATCACGCAACCGGTACTGGCCTTCGTCGGACGCCAGCCTCCCGCCGTGTTGGTTTCCGACATGGTCGTGACGAACTTCGGCTGACCGTTCTGCATCGCCAGACCGTTGAGGTGACAACGATCCTGGGCCGCCAGTTCGCGGATGAACGTCGGACGCCAGCGCGGCACGAAGCTGTAGTCTTCATGTAGCGTACACAGCGTCGAGAACAACGTATTGACGACCCACAATCCGTCCGTACCCCAAGCCAACTCATGCGAGTGGATATTGCCCGTGAAGAACGAACTCCGCGTCACCCAGCAGGCATCGCGCGTCCCCTGCGGTTCCAGAGTCGGAGCCAAATCGTGGTTGGCGTGCAGGAAGTAAATCTGACGCCGTGCTCCCAGCGCGATGCGATTCGTGCCGACGGCCACTCCCATCGCCCGGTCCAGATGGTGAAAGTCGAATGTCACTCTTCCGTCGCATGTGCCGATCACCGCCAGCTTGCCGGCCTGATAGGTCGAGACCAACAGCGAAATGTTCAACGTCGAGAGGATGACCGGCAGATCGCCCGAATAGTCAAACCGGACCTCGCGGTAGCCATCGAGTGACGGCTCGGCTCTACCGATTGCGTTGTCGAGATTGCTCATCAGTCGATTTTCCAGACGGGCGCGATCACGAACGTGAGCAGCATTATTATAGGACGCGACGCAAAAACGCGATCTGCCGGGCCGGAGAAAAATCTCTGGGATTGGGCGGACATACCCCTCAGCAGACTGACTCAGAGCAAAGCTGACTCTCCTCGGCGACGGGCTTGAGAAATCCCGCTCTCAACGTGCCCCAGGACGCAGCAGGATTCGTGAACCAACAAAAACACGACGCGTGAGCGAGTGGTGTTGTCTGAAACCACTGACTCAAGCGTCGTGCATCTTGGGAAGCCAAACCGCCGGCCTGATCTGTGAATCAGCCAATCGGAGCTACGCCGTTGCGGTTTGCAGCTTCGGGATCAGGTATTGGACCGTGCTGGCCATCGTGCTCAGGAAGCCGTAGTCCTCTTCGGGAATTTGCACGCGGTACAGCTTGCGGAGTTCCATGACGATGTCGAGGAAGTCCATGCTGTCCAATTCCATTTGTTCGCGGAACGGCACTTCGTCCTTCAACGCCGAGAGGTCATTGTCCGGAGCGATCCGGCAGAGAATTTTCATGATGACTTGACGAATCTGATCGGCGCTCATGCCTCTTACTCTCCCGAATACCGTTTCACGATGGTTGCGGAATTGATCCCCAACATGCCAAACGAATTGTTGAGGATGTACTCGACGCGGTCCATTTTCCTCGGCGTATTGGCCACGATTTGAGGCAACGCGCAACGAGGGTCGGGCCGGTCGAGGTTGATTGTAGCGTGGGCAAAATGGTCGTCAAACGCGGGGAGATTCCCCAAAAGCTCCAACGCCCCGGCGGCTCCCATCGCGTGACCGATGAAGCTTTTCGTGTTGTTGATCGCGAGGCTGGCTCGGTCGCCGAAGACCTTGTGAATCGCTTGCGATTCCTCGATGTCTCCTTGCTCGGTCGCGGTTGCGTGACTGCTGAGGATGTCGATCGCTTCCGGCCCGATGCCAGCCCGAGTTAGTGCCAGTGACATGCACTCCGCCTGCCGAGTCGGGTCGGGCAGCACGAAATCGGTCGCGTCAGAATTCATCGCATGGCCGACGATCTCGCCGTAAATCTTCGCTCCGCGTTTGAGCGCGTCCGGCAGGCGTTCGAGTGTGACGAGTCCGCCTCCCTCGGCCACGACGATGCCGTTGCGATCCAGATCAAATGGGCGTGAGGCTTTCCCAGGCTCAGAGTTCGTCGCAAGAGCACCCTGGCTTTTGAAGCCGGCGAAGATGCCGAACGTGTGAATGCTCTCCGAGACGCCGCCGGCGATCGCGAGATCGACTTCGCCCAGTCGCAGCATCTGTAAGCCTTGAATGAATCCTGCGTTCCCGGCCGCACAGGCGGCTCCGACGCACAGATGCGGGCCAGTGATCCCCAAGCTGAGCGTCACCTCGCCGGCCGGACTGTTCGCGACGGTGCGCGGGTTGTGATGGTGCGTCCAGACACTGGTGTCGTAGTTGAATTTCGAGATCTCGTAGATTTCATTCTCGGTCTCGACGTTGCCGTGCTCGGTGATCCCGATGAAGACGCCAGTTCGATCCTTGCGAACGTCGGGCCAAGACAAGCCGCTGCTTTGGACCGCCTCGTTGGCGCAGTAGATCGCGATGGAACCGGCTCGCGTGCCGCGTCGGACGTCTTTCCGCTTCTGGTACTTCAGCGGATCGAAATTGCAAATGCCGGCTAGCGTCTCGCCGATGTAGCGGATTTCGTACTTGCTGACGCCGGATTTCCCTGCCAACAAGTTGGCACGGTATTCGGCCAAGTCGTTGCCGTTGGGGGCGGTCAGGCCAATGCCAGTAATGACAATGCGTTGATTCGGATCGGACATCGGAGAGCTGCCACCACGCTCAAAGGAATCGTCTCGACCGTTGACGCAGCCGAAAGGGACGGGGAGGTTAGCCGCCGCTTTAGGCCCTCGCAAGCAGCCGAATTGGCGCGTCGGCAGGACTTCCTGTTGATCTATTTTGACGAACGGTGCTATGGTCCATCCGCAATTCCCCTCCTTGTCGGAATCCCTTCCGACATTGGCCTCCCGGCCGTTTCATTTCCTGCCATTCCTCCCCCTCCTCACTCCTTCCTTCGCAGTTCGACTGCATGGAGTCTTCCATGTTGCGCGTCTTGGCGTTTGCGTTCGCGGCGATCTGTTGCGTTTCAATGGATGCTCACGCTCAGGAATTCAGCGTTTACACGAAGGTGTACGACCTGGATGCCAAGGACAACCTGCCGTTTCTTCGCAGCCAAACCGTGTTCCATGCGGGGAAGGTCTACGACGCGATTCCCATTGCGGGAGAAGTCACGATTTTGGAGAAGGCGCACCAACGCATTTGGATTGTGAATCCTGACAAAGGATGTAGTTCCAGTGTCGAGTTCGACGAATTGCGGCACCTCCTGAAAGCCGCTGAGGAGCGGTTGGTTCAGCGTCTTGGGGAACTCGAACGTGACCCAAGTGTCTCGCGCGAGACTTTGGAGGCGTTTCGGTTCCAACTGCGTCCGAAGTTTGAGACACAATTCGATCCGAAAAAAGGACGACTGCGGTTGCTGAGCAAGTACATCACTTACGAAGTGGATGGCCAGGTCAGCGATCGTCCTGAAGCGGTCGATGCGTATCTGGCCTATGCCGATTGGGCGTGCCAGTTGAACTATGTGCTGCATCCGCAGCCGCTTTTTCCGACCGTACGATTGGCGCTCAACGAGCAATTGCGGCGTCACAAGCTGCTGCCGACTCGAGTCGTCTTGCGGGCCAAATTGGATCGCCCGCTGAGCCTGAAAGCGGAGCACGAGTTGTCGTGGAAGCTGGATGCCAAGAGCCGTCAAAGCATCGACCATTGGGAGTCGAAACTCCGTGATCCCAAGCTGCAACAGGTCTCGCTCACGGAGTACCAGAAGATCGCGTTCGGCCAGCAGACCGCCCGGCGGGAGAAGGCAGTGGGCAGTAAGCAGTAGGCAGTAAGCGGAAGGCAGTCGGCGGAATCGTCGTCTGACAGCCTTCTGCCCTCTGCCAACTGCCAACTGCCTTCTGCCTTCCGATCTCTCCCCCCGCACGACCGCGTCGTTCGATACGACCGCTACATCTTCACGTCCGGCTGTAACGATTGTGAGCGTGATTCCAGTCGCTCCGGTCCTGCCGCGAATGCCGCTTGTGCCTGCGCATTCAGTTTTGAGCGATTTGTGGCGTGCTTATGCCGTTTCTTAGGCAGGAACGGTCTCTGTCGCACAGTCGGTGCCGAAGGTGGATTCGGCAGAAGGCAGAGAACACTCAGAACCGTGCTAATCCGGGAAAGGACTACCCGCCGTGTTATTCAAATCTTGGTTACAGTCGTTTGGACGGAAACAACGCCGCGCTCGGACCACTGGGTACACCACGACGACCGCGGCGGCCGAGCGAATGGAAGACCGCTCGCTTCTGTCCGTGGCCGCACTCTTCGTCAATGGCGAGCTGTTTGTCAGCTCGGACGCAGGAGACAGCATTGCCATCCGGCAAGACTCCACCACCAGCCGCGTGCAGGTGTTCGCGAACGGGTCGCTGTTGGGAACCGCTCCGAACATCGCGACCAGCCTGGTCACGTCGATCGTCGTCAGAGGCGGCGATGACGCGAACATCATCGACCTGTCGCAGGTCACCAACACGACCTACCCGTCGCTCACCAGCGTTCAAGCCGACGGCGGCAACGGCAACGATTCCATCACCGGCTCGACCTACGGGGATGACCTGATTGGTGGCGACGGAAACGATCTGCTCGACGGTCAGAATGGCGGCGACACTCTGGACGGCGGCGACGGACGCGATTCCATCACCGGCGGCGATGGTAACGACAGCCTGATCGGCGAGGACGGCAGCGACACCATCAGCGGTGATGCGGGCGATGACACCATCACGGGTGGCGACCACGCTGACTCGGTCACGGGAGGCACCGGCAACGACAACATCGACGCCGGCCAGAGCAACGACACGGTGCTCGGCGGCGACGGTAACGACACGATCAACGGCAGCGACGGCAACGACTCACTGTCGGGTGAAGTGGGCCTCGACTCGATCATTGGCGGAGCCGGCAACGACACGATGTCGGGTGGCGTTGATGATGACATCTTGACCGGGCAGGCCGGCAGCGATGTCGTCAACGGCGACGACGGC
>CAZILR010000073.1:0-12916 GCA_964539995.1 uncultured Planctomyces sp. | reverse complement strand
CGACAGGAAAGCCGAACGTCGAACGAATCCCGTTTGTTTTCACGCTCCACGTCTCTCGAATCGCTCGGCAATCCTGTCGCGGAGCGACAGGGCTACAAAGAATCACAGCCGCTCCGCGTGATGAGCCTTTTCTCGATCGACGGCCAACCGCCAATCCAAGTCCAACACGACGAAGGCTCGTCACGCGGAGCGAAGACGGCTACGTTGGCGGACCACGTTGCGAGTGACGGGCAAGTGTGTCCGTCCTACACTGCTCACATCATGGCAGGCAATTCTTTCGGACAAGCATTTCGCATCACGACGGCGGGAGAGAGTCACGGGCCGGGTAACGTCGTCATCATCGACGGTGTTCCGGCGGGAATTCCGCTGACGGTGGACGACTTGCTCGTCGATTTGCGGCGGCGACGGCCAGGGCAAAGCAAGATCGTCACGCAGTGGCAGGAGGAGGATTCGCCGGAAATTCTGTCCGGCGTTTTCGAGGGCCGGACCACCGGCACGAGCTTGGCAATCCTGGTCCGCAACCAAGACCAGCGAAGCCGTGACTACGACGACATCAAAGACAAGTACCGTCCTGGTCACGCCGATTTCAGCTTCGACGCGAAGTACGGCTTTCGCGACTACCGCGGTGGCGGACGATCGAGTGCTCGCGAGACGACCGTGCGAGTCGCCGCCGGTGTTGTTGCCAAGAAAATTCTGCGCGAGTCGTTTGGCGGTGAGGTCGTCGGCTACGTCGTGCAAGTCGGCGACGTGAAAGCGAACATTTCCGATCCGGCCGCCGTCACGTTGTCTCAGGTCGAAACTCTGCCGAGCGGTGAGCCGAACATCGTGCGTTGCCCCGATGCCGACGCAGCCGCTCGCATGATCGAATTGATCGAGTCGGTTCGCAAAGATGGGGACTCGATTGGCGGAGCAGCCGAGATCGTCGCGGCCAACATCCCCGCCGGATTGGGTGAACCGGTCTTCGACAAATTGAAGGCCGACCTCGCGAAAGCCCTCTTCAGCCTGCCGGCCGTGCTGGCCGTCGAGTACGGCATCGGTTTCGGTTGCGTCACGATGCGCGGCAGCGAACACAACGATCTGTTTGTTCCAAAAGTTCCGAGTTCCGAGTTCCCAGTTCCCAGCCAGAACTCTCAACTCTCAACTCTCAACTCTCAACTTGCTCGCGTCACGACGTCAAGCAATCGGCACGGCGGGATGCTCGGCGGCATTTCGACCGGGTTGCCGATCGTGCTCCGCGCGGCCGTGAAGCCGACCAGCAGTTTGCCGATCGAACAAGTGACCGTGACTCGCGCCGGCGAGCCGACGACGATCAAAACCAAGGGCCGACACGATCCCTGTCTGTTGCCTCGCTTCGTTCCGATGGCCGAGGCGATGGTGGCGATCGTGCTGGCTGATCACTGGCTCCGCTGGCGGGGGAGTTCCGAGTTCCGAGTTCCGAGTTCCGGGTGAAAGGCATTGGCTTCAACTCGGAACTTGGAACTCGGAACTTTTCAACCATGTCCTGGCTTCAACGACAACTGCGATTGCCGGAATTCCCGCGAGGGTTTCATCTCGTGACGGAGCATGTGCTCGGTGCGCTGCCGGAGTTGGCTCGTGTGCAGGTCGGGTTGTTGCATGTGTTCATTCAACACACGTCGGCGTCGATCACGATCAACGAAAACGCGGACCCCGACGTCCCGGCGGATTTGGAATCGGCGTTCAATCACCTGGCCTCCGAGAAATTTCCGTATCGCCACACGGTCGAAGGACCGGACGACATGCCGGCGCATGTGAAGGCGGCGATGTTGGGGAGTTCAGTCTGGGTACCGGTCGCCAATGGCCAACTTTGCTTGGGGACATGGCAAGGGATTTATCTTTGTGAGCATCGCAATCACGGTGGCTCGCGACGACTGGTGCTGACGTTGCAAGGCGAGTGGCTGGAATAGAGCCACCACAACTCCGAAAGAGCGGCAGATGATTTCACTCGGTCACAATTCTTTGAGGGTCTGCTGGAGCATCCTGGTCCTGCTACTCGCCTCCGTGGGTTGTTCTGATTCCGCGCCTCCGCCAAGCCCCAGCGGAGGTTTGCCGAAATCTGGCGGAGCGTCCGCCTCGACAATCCGATTTGAAGAAGTCACCGCGTCCTCTGGTGTGAACTTCAAGTACCGCAACGGGGAGGACGCCGGAGAGGTGGCGATCTTGGAATCGCTGGGCGGCGGCGTGGGACTGTTTGATCTCGATGCTGACGGCGACCTCGATCTTTGTCTTCCCGGAGGGGGCCACTACAGCGACAAGAATGAAGCAGGCAAACGCGATGTGCTGGGCTGGCCGCACGCGATTTATCGCAATGACGGCGACTGGCATTTCACAGACGTCACGGCGTCCACTGGAGCGACCGCCTCTTTGTACTACAGCCATGGAGTGGCTGCGGCGGATTTCGACAACGACGGCTTTTGCGATTTGCTGATCACCGGTTATGGCGGTGTGCAGTTACTCCGCAATCAAGGGGATGGCACGTTTGAAGAGCTTGCCAAACCGGCGGGCATGACAGACGCCTTGTGGAGTTCCTCCGCTGCATGGGGAGATTTCAACAAAGATGGAACGCTCGACATCTACGTCGCTCACTATGTGAATTGGTCGTTCGACAATCATCCATTTTGTCCGTCTCCGAAGGGCGGGGCACGGGAATCTTGTCCGCCGCGTGAGTTCAAAGGTCTTCCGGACGTGTTGTACTTCAGCAATGGTGATGGGACGTTTCGAGACGTCTCCCAGGAATGCGGCTTGCAACCGGAAGGCAAAGGCTTGGGAGTCTTGACGGCGGACTTGGACGTGGACGGTGATGTGGACGTTTATGTCGGCAATGACACCGTCGCGAATTTCTTGTTTCGCAATGACGGCACTGGCAAGTTCGAAGAGGTTGGCCTGATCAGCGGGACGGCGCTCAATCAAACGGGATCGCCCGATGGCAGTATGGGAGTGGATGTCGGCGACTTTAATTTGGACGGCCGGCCCGATCTTTGGGTCGCGAACTTCGAGCGTGAAAGCATTGCGCTGTATCGCAATGACGGCAACTGCTTGTTCCAGCATGTCAGCCAAGGCACTGGAGTGACTGCGGTAGGCGCGTTGTACGTCGGCTGGGGCACGGCCTTTTGCGATTTCGACAACGACGGTGATGAGGACACGTTCGTTTCGAATGGTCATGTGATTCGATATCCAGAGAACGCACCGATTCGCGAAAAGCCCTTGTTGTTTGAAAATCGCCACGGGAAACGGATGGAAAACATTGCTCCCACCGTTGGTCCGTATTTCAACGAGTCACATCAGGGCCGAGGCAGCGCGGCGGGCGACCTGGACCAAGACGGCGATCAGGACTTGGTGGTCTCACGCATGAACGAGCCGATCGCAGTCCTGGCGAACACCACCAAAACAGACCACCACTGGATTTCGCTGCGGTTGGTTGGCCGCCAGAGTCCGCGAGTGCCGATCGGTGCCATTGTGAAGTTGACAACATCGCGCGGCGAACAGACTCGGCAGATTAAGGGGGGGACTAGCTACGCATCGACGGTTGATCCGGTCATCTCGTTCGGACTTGGCACAGAGGCGGCGGTCGAAAATGTTTCGATTCAATGGCCGTCGGGACAGACACAAATGCTTGGGACGCTCGGCAGCGATCGGTTTTGGACCGTCATCGAGCAAGTTGAGCCAATTGCGGAACGCACTCGTTGACACCCTTTTGAGGCAGGTCTAGCATCCCAAGGCCAATTCACGTCCGCTTTTTCTAAGGCTTGGGCCATGTCTGATCTGCACTCCGGATCCAGCCGTCAGAGTTCTTGGTTGCCGTTGGTTTTGCTGAGCATCCTGGTCTCAACTCCTGCCGTGAGTTGGGGAGCGAATTGGCCGCCCGAAGTTGACCCAACGGTTCGCAAGGCCGTGGATTTCCTCTCGAAATCGCAAGCCATTATTACGGGACATGAAGCCGGCCTAGTGGCTTATGCCTGTCTTTCCGCAGGGGAATCGGCTGACGGGCCGGTCGTCAGGCCACTCATCGACGTCATCCTGAAGAAGTTCGGAGGAGGCTACAAAAACGGCCACCATATTTATGAGGCCGGAGTCGATGCGATGGCCTTGGTCGCCGCCGATCGCGAGAAACATCGCGACAAGCTTCAGGAACTCGCGACCTACATCATGCGTGATCAGCGCAGCTTTGGATCTTGGGATTACTTGAACCAGGATCACGGGGGCGACACAAGCATCTCTCAGTACGGCATGTTGGGACTGTGGGCGGCGGCGCGCGCGGGAGTTGAGATTCCAGTTTCCGTATGGGAGCAGTCAGCCAATTGGCATTTGCGGACACAGTTACGAGACGGCGCTTGGTGCTATCAACCCAAGGGAGAACTGAATCCATTACACAGCATGACGGTGGCCGGCATCGGGACGCTCAGTATCGCACGCATTTTTTTAGCGAATCAACTTGAGGCTCCAGAAGTGCCTCGCGATGAAGCGGACCCCAAACCTAAAAAGAATGACAAAGCGTTCGGTGTGTTGGAGCGAGTCACGGCCAAAGAGCTTACCGACCAATCTGCTCCCGCCGCGACTCCCGCGAAGCTGACGGTGACACGCCGTGAACTCGATGCGGGCATCAGTCGAGGGATGGGCTGGATTAGCCGTCAATACACGGTTGAAAAGCCAACGGGTTGGCACCTCTATTACTTGTATGGCCTCGAACGCGCGACCTCGTTGAATAATGCCGACAAGGTTGGCGGCCATGATTGGTACACCGAAGGTTATCGGGTGCTGATGAAGAAACAGGGAGCTGACGGCAGTTGGAACGATATGGGTGGTGCCGTCAGCTCGACTTGCTTTGCCTTGCTGTTTCTCACACGAGCCACTGACAAGTTGGTTCCAAAGGCACAGGCACCAAAGCCGACGCCGAAAGCTCCGACGTTTGGTGGTGGTCTTCTGGCGGGAGGCCGTGGCTTGCCGACCGCGTTATCCGACGTCGATATCAAGGACGGGGCAATCACGGCGAAAAAAACGGACACTCCGCTCGACAAACTGCTGGCCGAGCTGGAGAACCCTAAGTCGCAAAAAGTCGAATCCGCGCAAGCGGCTCTGGTCGAGGCTGTTCAAGTAGGGCAGCGGGAGCAACTCATCGGCCAGAAGGATTTGCTGTTGAAGTTGGCGAAAGATTCGCGAGTCGATGTGCGCCGGACGGCATTTTGGGCGTTGGGCCGGTGTAACGATTTGCGAGTTGCTCCGGTGCTGATTCAGGGGCTGATGGATGCCGACTTCGATGCGGCGGTGGAGGCTCGCAACGCACTGTGCGTGCTGAGTCGCCGACCGCGCGGGTTCGGTCTGCCGGATGACTTGATCGCGAAGCTGCCCGCAGGAGCCTCGCAGGCCGAAAAAGAATCGGCCTTTGAAAAATGGCGAGAAGAGGACGTTCGCCGCTGGCGTGAGTGGTATCAAAGCGTGCGACCGTACAGCGAACGAGACAAATTGCCTGACTGAGATTTCGACACGAACTCGACGCGTCCGCGCGTCACGAACGTGTGTTGAATTCCTCGTGAGTTGCCCAATGAAAGAGTTCCCATCGTGAGCAGTACCACGGAAAGCCCCCGTCAGGCACGCGCGCCGGCCATCAGCATGTCGCAGCACGACCAAGTCACGTCGGGGCTGTTTGCTGCCTGCATGTTGCTGGTCACGACGACGTTTCTGCTCGTCGCGATTTGGTTCGCGAACAGGCTGCCAACTCCGAAGCGTCCGCCAGCGGTGCAGTTGTTGGAGGAAGATCCTGGTGGCGATCCGAATGGTTTTGTGGATGGTACGCCCGGCGAAACGCTGGCATTAGGCTCGCCCGATGTCGATCCGAATGCTCCGGTGATGGCCGAGGCCGAAGCGATTCCAGACACAGCGGAGGTCTCGGCGGAATCGCTGGACTCAGTCGCCGATGTCGCCGACTCCACCGAGATGGAAAGTTCGGATTCGTCCGACGGCCCTGTGGTCAATCGCTCGTTCGCGATGGCTTCCATCGTGCCGGCTCGACCGGGTAGTCCGTTCGGCACGGTCGGTGGAACAGGCCGGCCCCCCATCGGCTTCGGCAAAGGCAAGGGAGGTTTCCCTCGCGAGATGCGGTGGTTCGTCAAGTTCGTGGAACGTGGAACGCTCGACGAGTACGCGCAGCAGTTGGAGTTTTTCGGTATCGAGTTGGGCGCGCTGATGCCCGATGGCAAGTTGGTCCTGGTCAGCAAGTTGACCGCAGGGACTCCTGCCCGTCGCACTGTGAACAGCGGACAGGAGGAAAAGCGGCTGTACTTCACCTGGAAGGGAGGGACTCGCAAAGCACTCGACCTGCAACTCTTCCAGAAGGCGGGCGTCGATGCCTCCAACGCCGTCATCCTCATGCACTTTTATCCGCCGGAAACCGAAAATCAGTTGGCGGTCTTGGAACTGGAGTACAAAAAGCGGAAGGCCAACGAAATCAAGAAGACCTACTTCGCGGTTCGTGCTGCCAAAGAAGGCTACGAGTTCACGATCACCAGCCAGACGTCGATCAAGTAGCGACCTTCCGAGTGCCACGGCTGTCTCAGCCGTGTCGCGTTTTCTCGAAGATTCACGGCTGAGACCGCCGGGGCACGCTGAGCTACTGCGGCTCTTCTTCTTTGGCGACGGAGAGCATGAACTCTTCAAAGCCGATGTCGTAGCCGAGGTCTTGAACCATCACGAACGAGCCGTTGAAGGCGTCGCCGTGGGCTTTGACGAGCAGCTTTTTGGCGAGCGTTGGCGGTGCTCGTGAGGCGCGGAGGCGTTCTTTCAGCTCGGCTTCGGTCGGAAACTCAATATCGTCGATGAAAAAGCGGTTCTGGGCGTCGATGCGGACGATGACGCATTCGGTATCTTGATCGAGATCGGCGGCCGTGCGACGCGTCGTGGCGGTCGCATTTTCTTGTTTCGCAGGAGGCATCCCGATGCACGAGATGATGCCGGACGCGGTCGTGATCATGAAGAAGATCAGCAGAAAGAAGACGATGTCTACCATCGCGGTCATGTCCACGAGGTCTGCGTACTCGTCACCCTTACCCCCGCCACCGATGAGCGAGGCTCCTTCGTCGGAGACTTCCTCATCTCCACTGTCAGCCGATTGATGGTCCGGAATGCGGAGCTTTGAGCGACAGCCAATGCAGGTCACAATTTCGCCGTAGTCTTCGTCTTCGACGAGCAACTCGGTTCTGCATTTGGGACACTGCAATCGCATTGGAGTTTCCTGGAACTTAGGCACTCAGCGTGAATGTGAGCACTTTGAAATTCCGAACAACGGTCATTTTTCTTTTTCTTGCACGGCCAGACGCAGCTTGAAGCCTTCCGCGGCAGCCGCAGCACTGGCGACATGCGAGACGTCCTTCAAGGGGACTTCGCGCTCGGCTTTGATCAGCAACGTGTCTTTGGGTTTGGCCTCTTTCGCTCCGGCTTTCACCGCCTCGGTGACTTTTGCCAGGATGACGGCGCGATCGGTCAGCACTTCACCGTCGCCGTCTTCGCCGATGATGACGGAGCTCCCTTTTTCGTCTCCCTTTTTGACAATCACCATCACGGACGTTTCGGGGTCACCGGCGACGCAGTTCTTCGCGGCTGGCAGGTCCACTTCGCCGGCCATCGCCATGACCCACGAAACGAGAAAGTAGATATTCATCAGCGAGACGAGATCGACCATCGCGGTGACGTCGAATTCCGGGTCTTCGACTTCGCACCCCTTGCCGCCCAGGCCGTTGCTGAAACCAGATTCGAGTTTTGCGGCCGATTCACCGTGCATTGGCGGCGACCTTGTTCTTGGCGGGACGGAAACAGCTCAGGACATGCGTCATGCCGGAGCCGATGCCTTCGAGCAGTTCTTTGGATCGAATGTTGAGGCTTGCCAGGAGGTAGCTGAAGGGAATGGCGGTCGCTAAACCGAGCGCGGTACAGATCAACGCGATACTGATGTCGTGCGCGATCATGTGCGGCGCGACTTTCTCGCCGGTCCCGATGCGGCCGAACGCGGCGATCATGCTCAGCACGGTGCCGAACAGCCCCAGCAGCGGGCCGCTTTTGATGGTCGTGGCGACCCAGCCCATCTTTTGTTCGAGCGGTCCCATCAGGTCGCGTTGGATCAACTCGCCGATTTGTTCGCGCAGTCCGTCGTATCCGATGCGACGGTTGGCGATGACGGTCAGCACCAGCCGTGGCAAGGCCCGCAGGGATTTGGCTTCGCACATTTCCGTCGCTTCCTCGAACGCGCCCGATTTCAATTTCGGCAGCAGTTCGTTGAGGAACTCTTCCTGGTCCTGGTGGGTGCGGAACTTCAACTGCTTCGTGCGCCGCCACGACAGGATGACGCAGTACAGTCCCCAGACGAAGTTGATGCCCAGGAAGCCGAAGCAGGCATCACCCAGCATGTGTGCGATATCGTTGAAGGTCATGCCGGCAGCCAGCGTGACGAAGATCGGGTTGCTGCCGCTGAAATTCAGGGCCAGGTCGTTGACGTTCATGGAGCGAAATCTCCGAGCGAGGTGAAACACAGCTTCGCGAAAGTTGTCATGACTTCACGAAAGTGAGCAAAGGCGTAACCGCCCTCGCGTGCGGAATCAAGGGGGCAAGGTGTAGAGTTGTCCGCGGCGGCGGTTCAGCAGGGTTTCGCTTCGGAAATGGCTGGGATAGATTCCTGTCGCCGTCGCGGTGTGTTTCTCCCATCTGGTCTCGTTTTCGCCTCGAGAATCTTTGCGATGCCGATCCGTTTTTTGTGCCAGCATTGCCGCAAACGCAACAGCGTCTCTCGTCGCATGGCGGGGCAAGTGGTGAAGTGCCCGCGGTGCGGCGAGGAAACGAAGGTCGTTCCGGAACCGGACTCCGCGCCGGGAACTCCGCCGCCGGGCGATCAATTGGGTTCGACGGTCTCGAAGCCGCCGGCCGTCTCCAATTCGTTCGCGAGAGACGCGATCAACGCCGCACGCACGGCGAACGAACAGCTCGCGGATGACGATGGTGACGATGTCTCGACCAGTGGTGCGCGCGTCGGCAGTTCGTTCGAGTTTCCCGACGTGAAGCTTCCCGCGTCGGCCAGCGGTCGCGTCGAGATCCGCGATGCCGAGGGGAACATCGAAATTCGCGAGTTGTCCAAGTCGCAGCCTTTTTCGATTGGCAAGCATTCGACGAACGACGTCGTCGTGGACGAAGACGGAATCGCTTCGCTGCACGGGCGGATCAGTTGGAATGGCTCGGCCTTTGAACTGATCGCGGCTGGGAAAGATGGCATCGAAGTCAACGGCACGCTCGTCAAGCAGCGGACGCTGGTGACTCGCGACTTGATCCGCATCGGCAGCGTGGACATCGTGCTGACCATCGAAGAGCCGGGTGCTCCGGCGAAGAAATCGAAATCATCGGATGCGGACACCCCCGCCAAAGACGCTCCCAATTCGCAGGACCAAGGAGACGAACAGCTCGATCTGGATGACTTGTACGATGACCTCGAACAAATCGAGAGCCGCAAGCAGGAGAGCGATGAAGAAAAGTCGGGTCTGAAATCCGCGCCGAAATTCGGGAAGCCCGGCGGCGGATTGAAGCGACTGGCGGACGAAGAGTTCGAAGGTTCGCCGCCAACGTCGGAACTGACGATGGCCGAACTCATCGACGAGGCGACCGAAGACGTCGAGATCGACGAGGCCGAGGAAGACTTCGATGCGCGATCTCAGGACGACAAATCCGAAGCGGAAGGTGGCCCGGTCACCTCGCTGCGGACGATTTTCGCGAAGAACGAACGGCTCAAAGAACAGACGGTGATGCGTTCGCCGCTGGTGCTGTTTCTCGGCGGCGGTGGTGGATTGTTGGCGATCGTGGCGCTCGTCTTCTGGTTCATGATCAACCGCGAACAAGTGCGGCGGCAGTTTGATGAAGCGGTCAAGGAGATCAATGCGGCGCAGTTCCCGACGGGCATTCAGAAGTTTGAAGAGTTCATCAAGGCTCATCCGAATCACGATCTCTCCGACGGAGCGGAAGGTGCGCGGGTCCAGTTGAGCAAGGCTCGCGTCGATAAGGAATTGACCGGCTCTCCCGCGTATTCCAATGCGATGAAGGCGCTGGACGAATTCGTCAAAGAGCATCGTGAAGCGAAGTACTTCCCCGAATTGCACGACGACATTGTGGTCTTCGCCAAGAAGATCGCGCTGGACACGCCCAAGGCGGCGGCCGTCAACAAGCAGCGTGACTTGTTGAAAATTTCGGCCGAGGCCGAGGTTTTTCTGGAGCGCTACAGCCCGCCCGATTCGCCCCCCGTCGAAGCGAAAAAGGAAATCGCGATGGCTCGCGAAGTGGCCGAGGCCGCGATTCTCAAGGCCAGCGTGCTCGAAGAGGCGGTGACGTCGATCAATGAGTCGCTCAAGAAAGAGCTTCCGTTGGCAGCGGTGGTCACGCGGCAGAAATTGGTCGTGCGGTATCCCGACCTGAGCACCAATCCAAAAATCGAAGCCGCGCAGCGACGCGCGTTGGAGATGGCCAAGCAACAGGCGGTGCGAGAGGAATTCCAGCGCGACGCACAGACGGACGATCCCGCCAAAGCGTTGCCCAAGCCGTTGACTTTGGCCGTTCGCACGCGATCGCTCAGTGAGGAGCAGTCCGCGAATCGAGTGATCTTCGCTCTGGGACAAGACAGTTGCTTCGCCGTGGACAGCATCACGGGCGATCCGATCTGGCGGCGCACGGTCGGCGTCGGTACTCCGTTCTTTCCCGTCCCGGTCGAGACGTCCCGTTCGGCGGTGCTCGTTTTCGACACGACGCAGGATCAACTCGTGCTGTTGGACCGCCGCACGGGCGAATTGGTCTGGCGGCAAAAGGTCGAACCGGTCTCCGGTCCTCCACTGGTTGTGTCCGGTCAGATTTTCTTGCCGACGTTGGAAGGCTTCTTGTATCGCATTGATGCGGATTCCGGCCGGATCACCTCGCGGTTGAAGTTCCCGCAGAAGTTGTTCGCGCCGCCGATCGCGATGACGGATAACGCGCACCTGCTGGTCTTCGGCGAGGCGGAGTTCGCGTACACGCTCAGTCTCAGCCCGCTGGAATGCAAACTGGTCTCGCAAACCGGACATCAACCCGGCACGGTCGAAGCCTCGCCGCTGGCGATGGGGCAGTACGTCCTGCTGGCCGAGAACGATCGCGCGACGACATCCCGATTGCGAGTGCTGAATGCGTCGAAAGCGACCGATCGTCTGGCCGACGTCGCGGAGCAGCGCGTCGAAGGACACATCCGCGACGACATGATTTTGCGGGGCAATCAATTGTTCGTCGCGTCGGCCGGGCCGCGATTGACGGTCTTCAATGTCTCGGACGACAAGAATCAGAAGACGCTCGCTCAGATCGCGACGCTGCAAATTCCGACGAGCCATGCCGGAGCCGCGCATCTCGCGGCCGGCACCGATGGCCAAATTTGGCTGGCGGTCGGTGCGCTCCGCAAAGTGGTTCTCAAGACCACCGCGTTGCAACTCGATCAGCAAGACAAGATCGCCGTTGGGCAGAGCACTCAGCCGCTGCAAATGATCGGTCGCAATTTGTACGTCGGCCGGCAACTGCCGCTCGGACAAGCGGTGCATCTCACGCAAGCCGACGGTGAGTCGATGGAAAGCAATTGGAAGACCGTCGTCGGTGCGCGACTGTTGGCGGCGAACCAAGGCACGGACGGGCAACTGGTCTGCGTCTCGGAAGGTGCCGATACGTTTTTGCTGAGCGCGAATGAAGTCTCGAATGGCGGTTTCCGTGCTCGCAGCGAACAGCAGCTCAAGCTGCCGGAGAACACGCTCGAACCGTTGCAGGCCGTTGCCCTGGCGGACGGTCGCGTTGCCGTTTGGACGAATGGAGCCGAGGGCAAATTGTGGGTCGTCGGTCCCAGTGCTCTGCCGCAGGCCGAGGTCGCGCTGCCTCAGCCATTGGAATGCTCACCGCTGCGATTTGCGGGCGGAGTGCTGCTTCCGATTCCCGGACGTTTGAAATTGGGAGGCCGCACGGGTGGCCCGCCATGTGACGACTTCCTCGCGCCGGTCAACACCAACAACGATGGTCCGGTTCGCAAATGGAAGCATCTCGTGGCGGTCGATGACGACACGCTGTTCGTCTTCGACAGTGCCGGCAAGATGCTCAAACTGCAATATCGCACGGGCGACAAAACTTTTTTTCAAACGGTCTCTTCGGTCGATTTCCCGCAGCCGGTCGACGTCGCACCGACGTTGCACAAAGGACGCTTGCTGACCGCCGATGCCGCCGGCAAGCTGCGAGTGCTCGACGTCACCGCGATGGAAACTCGCGCGGAGATTGACTTGGGTGGCCCGGCCTCGAAACCGATTTGGGTGGCCGAGCCGTTGATGCTGGCCGAAATCTCTCGGCAACGATTAGTGGCGTTCGACGCCGCTTCGCCGAAGCAGTCGCTCTGGACATGCGACCTCGGCGGAGTGGGCTTGGTCGGCAGTCCACTGCTCGTCGGCAACGTCTTGGTCGCTGTCCAGCAATCTGGTGACGTGCTCCGCATCGACGCGAAGACCGGCAAGGTCGAACAGAAAGTGTCGCTCGGCCAAGTCGCCACGCAGGGACCGTTCCGACTCGGCAACCTGTTGGTCGTCCTCACGTCTGATGGCAGCTTGCAGCACATCGAGTCGCTCGTCCCGGAATTCGTGACGGCCGCGAAGCCCGAACCCGCAAAGGCTCAATCCGCGCCGGTCGAAAAAGCCGCTGAAGAGAAGCCAGCCAAGGACGACAAGCCAGCCTCCGAGGACAAACCTAAAGAGAGCGAGAAGCCGGACAAGCCAGAGACTCCGCCGAAGAAGGATGCTCCGGCGTCCGACGACAAATCCGACGCACCCAAGACGGAGTGAGTGTCATGGCCGAACTGACGCCTCCTCCGTATGCCGTTTCGGACTTGGTC